>DBGGTD010000273.1:0-4674 GCA_051162585.1 Elainellaceae cyanobacterium | reverse complement strand
GCTATAGGTCGACTTTGGTTGTATAGGCGCGGTTACTCTTCAAGAAGCCGCGATGCGTCTACAACCGCCAGCCTCTGATCTTTTGTCAGTCAATCAGGGGCTCACCATACGTTCAACGTCGTAATGCGAGAGCGTATAGCTATAGAGCCTATCCGAAAACTTTCTAGATTTGGGATCTAGCCCCCCATTAGGGGTTTTTGAATAGGCTTTTAGTGGGCGTCATTAAACTGTCTGCCTTTTGCCTTAATGGGGCTTCACTCGCATGAGTGTCTGCCCATATTCAACCGGATCGCCATTTTGCACTAAAATTTCTACTACTTCGCCCGACACTTCTGCTTCAAGCTCATTCATGAGTTTCATGGCCTCGATGATGCAAACCGTTTGCCCCGGTCGAATGCGATCGCCCATATCCACAAATGGCGGCTCATCGGGTACTGGAGAGCGATAAAACGTTCCGACCATGGGTGACATGATGTCAACAAGCTGCTGCTCGATCACTGTTGGGGTTGGGCTTGATGTCGGAACAGTTGACGTGGAGTCGTCAGCATTAGCAGGGTGTGGAACTGTGGTGTGCGAGACAGGAGGCACAACGACCGAGGGTGGAGCTAGACCCTCCGACCACGTCTGCGATTCAGGTGCGCCCTTCTTTAAACCTTTTCGAATTGTCAGCTCAAAATCGTCGCTTTTAAGCGTCAATTCTTCGATATCGGTTTCATTTAATGCCGATACCAGTTCACGCAGTTCGTTAAATTTGAGTTCCACAGTCTACATTGCCCACTTTCACAAAACGTTCTGAATTTGGAGTTTTGAATAGCTAGCTTTGATCGCCTCCAATATTCAATGGTCAATACTCAATTTTGCCTACGACTAGACCTGCTAATTTCGTTGGAAACTATTCAAAGACTTGAGTTAACGAAATTTAGTCATCTTACTCTCGCCCTAGGTAAGAATCATTGCGCGTGTCAATCTTAATCCGCTCACCAATGGAAATAAAGAGCGGAACCATAACTTGAGCACCCGTTTCTACAATGGCGGGTTTGGTGCCTCCAGTTGCGGTATCCCCTTTAACGCCGGGATCAGTCTCGGTGATTTCTAACACGACCGAATTGGGTAGCTCAACCTCAAGGACCTGATCTCCCCAACGAACGACGTTAACTTCCATCTCTTCTCGCAGGTATTTGACGCGATCGCCAATCTGATCAACAGTCAGCCGCGTCTCCTCATAGGTTTCCATATCCATAAACACATATTGCTCACCTTCTTTATAGGTGTGCTGCATTGTACTCTTTTCCAGGGTCGCCTGAGGAACGGTTTCACCTGCGCGAAAGGTTCGCTCAACCGTGTTGCCCGATTGGACATTCTTAAGCTTTGTGCGCACAAATGCAGATCCCTTACCAGGTTTAACGTGAAGGAACTCCACTACTTTCCAAACTTGACCATCTAATTCAATACTGACGCCTGTGCGAAAGTCATTACTGGAAATCATGAATCTTGCTGCTGGGGAGAACAATCGGCATCTAATTTTACCCCTCAAGGGGACGACACTCCATACTTACCAGAGCATTTTTAAAGAGGAGATGGGCAACTATCCCCGAAATGACAGACAGGAAATGGCAGACAGTATGGCAAGATCAAACATGGAATTTCATAGAATTTCTGCCTTCACGTGACTTAAGCGTGGATTGCTTAAGCATGGCAGCAATTCTATGCGATGACGTATGCCGTATTCTGTATCAACCCAATGATCAGTGTCTTCGCCAATCTGATAGACCGTTCTCATTTGACTCATCGATCTGACCATTCTGGTCAACGCATAATGCATGCCATTCAGCGCTTGAGTCAATCTCTGAGTTTATTGATATTGACTACGTTAATAGCAGGGTTTGGGCTTGTTGGATGGAGCCAACCTGTTGCCGCCGATTCGCTCATTAGCCGATTGCCTCCAGGGAATGCTGTTACAGATGGTGGCGCATTGCTGCGCTATGCATTACCCATTGAAAATAAGCCAGTTCGCCGCCTTCAAGAAGCACTCGAAGACATTTCTGAAACGTTGCGCGTTCAGGGAAGCCGACGGGTTAGCTCTATCAATCGAAATATTAAGACTGCTAACCGAGTGCTGGCTCGTCCTGAAAAGATCTTGGCTAGCATCCCTGACGCTCGAACGGCTGAGGCTGAAGCAATTATGAGCACCATTCGAGAGGAACTGAACGTTCTCCAGTCCGCAGTCGATGCCGAAGATAAGGAAACCGTTTGGATTGAGCGGGGCAAACTACTCGGACAGGTTGGGGATTTGGAAGAGTTGATGATTGAGGAATTCCCCTTTGAGGTTCCGGCTGAGTACAGCGATCTTCCTCAACTGAAAGGACGTGCGACGGTCGAGATGACGTTTCGCGATAAGGGAACAGTGAGTCTTGTGGTCGATGGCTACAATGCCCCCATTACCGCAGGCAATTTTGTCGATTTGGTGCAGCGAGGGTTCTATGATGGCTTACCGGTGACTCGCGCTGAGAAGTTTTATGTGGTGCAGTTGGGTGATCCTCCAGGATCTGAAGATGGATTTATTGATCCTGAAACCGATGAATATCGGACAATTCCGCTAGAAGTGATGATTGACGGAGATTCAGAACCGCTTTATGGCATCACGATGGAAGATGCCGGACGATATCTCGATGACCCGGTATTGCCTTTTTCAGCATATGGTGCGGTGGCAATGGCTCGTCCGGGGGATGATCCCAATGGTGGCTCGTCTCAGTTCTTCTTCTTTCTCTTTGAGCCAGAGTTAACCCCAGCGGGGCTGAATTTATTGGACGGTCGCTATGCCGTGTTTGGCTATGTCACTGACAATAAGGACGTTTTAGATACCTTAGATGTGGGCGATCGCGTCGAGTCTGCCAGGGTTGTCAAGGGGCTAGACAAGCTTGTCGAACCTCAAGCCGCCTAGAATGAGCGAGCCATCTGCTCCGTTACGAGTGCAAGACATTGGAGAACAGGGGCTGTTGCAGCGACTCTATCCGTTTTGTCCGCCTGAGCTGGTGGGGGATGATGCGGCGGTGCTGGCGATCGCCCCTGGGCATGACCTGGTTGTGACGACTGACATGCTGGTTGATGGAGTGCATTTTAGCGCCGGGATAGCGACTCCAGACGTTTACACTACATCCGCTGCTGATGTTGGATGGCGCGCAGTGGCTGCCAACCTATCTGATTTAGCCGCAATGGGCGCTGATCCCGTGGGGATTACCATTAGCTTGGGGCTGCCTGGAGAATTAGAGGTGGCTTGGGTTGAGCAGCTTTATTGCGGCATATCGGAGTGTTTGCAACCGTCTCACACTCCGATTGCAGGCGGCGATGTGTGTCGATCGCCCGTGATTACAGTATCGATAACCGCCCTTGGACACGTGGCATCTGGAAAGGCAATTCTGCGATCGACCGCTCAGCCGGGAGATGCGATCGTAGTGACAGGGCGACATGGACTATCCCTTGCCGGTCTTGAGCTATTACTAAATTCTGATGCTGGAGCTAATCTCGAACCGGGCGATCGCGCTGATTTTATTCGCGCTCATCAGCGGCCCCGTCCGCGTCTGGATGTGATTGCAGTGTTGCGAGCGATGGGTGCCTTCGATGACACTCCGGTGCGAATAGCTGGCATGGACAGCAGCGATGGTTTGGCCGATGCGATTGTGCAAATCTGTGGTGCCAGTGGTGTTGGAGCGCGATTAGAGTGGAATCAGATTCCGATGTCACAGGCGCTGACTTGCTGGATAACTCCCAATACCGCAATGGAATGGGCGTTATACGGTGGAGAAGATTTCGAACTGGTGTTGTGTCTTCCCCCTAATCAAGCTGAATTACTGGTAGATCGGCTTGAGACCCCTGCCGCCATCATCGGCACCATCACGTCTAACGCGGCTGAATCGGAGCCTAATATTGTTCTCACCGATTCAACCGGCACAGTGCCCACTCAAGTCCTCAGCCTGAGTCAAGGATTCCAGCATTTTTGACGTTGCGAACTTGATGAATGATGGGGAAATTACTAGCCCACCAACCACCCGTTGTACGGGCATGGCAATGCCATGCTCCTCCGACAATCATTCGTCGATGAGCAATGCCGCATTTTTAGCAGTCAGCAGAATGAATCTGGTTTCTCGTAACCCTGTATACTAATCTTAATAATTGTTAAAAATTGATAGCAAGAATCCGCACTATGACTCCTGAGCCAATCACTAATCCCCCCGTCTACACCCTCATCATGGTGTCCAATTTTTTTGCGATTATCTTCGGCATTATTTTCAAAGATATGCTCGAATATCAAACTGCCTATTGGAATACCAATCGTGATGCTCAGACTCAAATTAATTACAAGACACCAAATATTATCGTTGCATATTTAGGACTAACCGTTTTTGTGACCCTATTCATGGGAGCTAGTCTGTCAGTGTTTGGATTGGTGTGGTGGTTTGCGGGTTTGATTGCGGCAATCATCGTTTTGCCCACTGCTCTTTTGGTGTGGTTGCAGTTGGGTTCAATGCTCAGCCTGCTTGCGACAGGCGGTTCCGAAGCGGTTGACATCGATTCCTATGGCGCAGGCGGAATCTTTGATGTTCAAGCCTCAGAGCGTCGATCAGAATCATAGTCAAAATCATGGGCGAATACCAGTTCGCAAACGCGTCCTAACTC
>DBGGTD010000272.1:0-5829 GCA_051162585.1 Elainellaceae cyanobacterium | reverse complement strand
ACGCGACATCCGCGCGGGTTTAAACACTCTGTGATCCGCTTAATGACTCCACCTTTTCCGGCAGCATCCCGTCCTTCAAACAGCACGACGACTTTTAAGCCTTTGTGTTTCACCCATTCTTGGAGCTTAACTAATTCAATTTGCAGGCGTGTAAGTTCAGTTTCATATACCTTTTTCTTAACTTTTTTGTGCTTTTCTGATTGTTCGAATGGGACACTCATTCCATTTGAATCAGATAGATGATCTTTCTTTGATGTTTGCTTTTCGGGATGATTATTTTGCTTTTTCTTTCCCATTGGTTATCTCAAAATTCAAAGTTTAGATGCTATTTAATCACTCAAGAATAGATTTAATCCATCATGCCCAGATGGGGCGTAAGCGGTAGGGAAGGCGGCGCCCACCCCACCGCTTACACATAATTCACAAGCGATTTAGGATCGCTATAGATACAGGAATGAACGTGAAACTGAACCATTTTCTTATTAAGTAGGTGAACAAAAATATTTACTGTCATTGCGTAATTAATTCTGCTTAGCTACTTACATGAATATTGTAAAAAATTTGAAAGGCTTCAGTATAATGTCCCACGGTTTAAGTAAAGTTTTAGATTCCGATAGCATATAGCAATCCTGATTGACTGACAAAACGTTGTGTAGGAGCGTTTTACACCAATTCCTCTTACGCTGGACGAATGACGACTTTAGGAATCAATCTAAATTCTGATTCGGTTGGGTCATGGTGCCATTCACCGATGCCCAAAAAGTCGCCCATCTCATTTTGAACTCGAACTATCTCGGATGAATTTTCGTGTCGTAATGAGTCTGGAACGATGACCTTTTGTCCTTGTCGCCATCGCCGTGCCAGATCTGGATTTAGAGCTTGTGGTGGCACATGGTTGAGTGCAAGATCTGGAGAAATTGGCTCAAATGTCTGATTTTGAAGGCGATCGCCCAGTTCATCTAGAGTCAAACTATCATCCAGGCAAAAGCCGCTGCTTTCAGTACGAATCAACGCTGCAAGCGTTGCGCCAGTATCTAGTATATCGCCCATATCACGGGCGATCGCCCGAATGTAGGTTCCACTGCCGCAGGTGATCGCCACATCCAACTCAGGACACTCGCCCGATCGCCAGTCTAGCGGTGTGATTTGATAGATCTCAACCGTCCGCACTGGTACCTCGACTGCTTCCCCCGATCGCGCTAGATCATAAAGTCGCTTTCCGTTTACCTGGATCGCACTGTATCGCGGCGGAACCTGCTGAATCACTCCCCGAAATTTAGGGAGAATAGCGTGAACTTGCTCTAGTTCTAGCGTGGAGGCAGACTGCTGCTCACAAACATCTCCTTCAAGGTCGTCGGTACTGGTGCGAATGCCAAAGCGAATTGTGGCGTGATAGACCTTGTCGGTGCGTAAAAATTGCAGCAACCGAGTGGCTCGACCGAGGGCGATCGGCAACACACCTGTTGCATTAGGGTCGAGCGTTCCGCCATGCCCGACTCGCTTAATTCGCAGACGTCGGCGCACGTTGGCAACGCAGTCGTGAGAGGTTAACCCAAAGGGTTTATTGAGATTGAGAAATCCTTGCACGATATCTAAACGTTTGAGTGACTTATCGACGGGGCGGTTCTAATCGAATCTAGCGTGTCTTACCCTTGACCGTTGCTGTCGGGATGCCGATCGCACCAGTTCATTTTGCTTGAGGACGCGAGTCAATTGTTCAGAATTGATCGTTTGAACCAAATTCAGAGGAAGTGGCGCTTGGCTGATGCGGTTGATATATGCCGGGGTTAGATAGGCTTGATATTGAGACTGGTCGCTAACAAAGGCGCTAAAGAATGTGACACCCATTGCTTTGATATATTGCTGGGCAAGCTGGGGCTGAGGGCCAATGATTTCCGGGGGCAAGAGCAAGGTTTCGCTGCTCTCAGATGAGCGACCAATCGTTGAAAAATGAGTCGAATTTTGAATGAGCAGCAAATATTTATTCTGAACTTGCAGCCAGCTAAAGGGCAAAATTTGCTCTATTAGAGTGGGAGCAACAATATCTGCACTCCCCGACACCAGCATGATAGGCACATCAATGGTTTCGAATCCCTCTTTGCCAAAGACAGTGCTACCGATTGGGTTGATGGCAATGACTGACTTGACGCGATCGTCTTTCAGGGTAGGAATCGGCTCCTCCAAACCGAGCGCTCTGCATTGCAGCAGCAGCGACAGATTGAGCGTGTCTTCTTGAACGTCCTCTTGAGGGCAGTCTTGCTCTAGCTGCTGAAAATTAATAGTCGCTCCGGCGAGGGCTAATGCGGTGTAGCCACCAAACGATTGCCCAATCACGCCCACGTTGTCTAAGTCGAGCCGACCCTGAAGCTGAAACTCGGCGCGAGATCGACGTTCAAGCTCGTCTAAAGTATATGTGACATCCAGTGCCCGATCGACAAATTCACTCGGATCAGCAACCTGAGTCGCAGCCCCGGTAAATAGAGCTTGGATATACTCGGCATTGCTGCCAGGATGTTCGGGAGCGATGACGGCAAATCCGTAGGAGGCTAAATGCTGCGCGAGATAGCTGAAGCTAGTGCGATCGGAACCCAATCCATGAGAAATGATGATGACGGGCACTCGCTCCGAGATGTTAGGCAGATATAAATCAACCTGGAAGCTGCGATCGCGGCTTTGGTCATTGAGGTTAAACGTTTGTTCTTGCCATCGCAGCGGACCTAGATCGCTAAAATCTGTCGTCGGGTTAATCGAAGGAGGATTTGACCCGATGTTTGATTCAAACTGGTTTTCGACTAGAGCGATCGCCTCTGAAGTTGTGTTAATCAGCCGTTCAAGCTCTCTGACAATCGCTAGCGCTCGTTCGACATCAATGACAATGCTAGAGGTTGGAAACTCTTGCAAAACGTTGAGCGGTGTTAAGCCCTCTGGACTGGTCGCAGACAAAATGAGCGCGGCTCGCAGCGCATAAAAGCCAGAATTCGACTCGGTACGGATAATATTGCCCAATCGTTCTAATAAGATCTCGCCCTGCCGTGTATAGAGGAAATTGGATAGGGCGATCGCATCGAGATCGGCAGGGGTGACCAGCAATTGCCTGATCTCATCCAGCCGTTCATCGTTGAGTCGTCGCGCATACGCAGCTAAGTCGTCTTCGACCTTGCCTTCCGTTACAAAGGTTTCCAACGAATTAATTGAAATCGAAAGCTCGATTGGCCCAAACTGAACGCGAACATAATCGGCTGCAACCGCAGGGCTACCAGCGAGAATAGCTGGAGCCATGCCAACTCCGACAGCGAGATTAATCCAATAGGGACGAGGGATTTGAACTTGGGCAATTTTCTCAATCCACGATCGGATCGGGACTGAGAATCCATTCGGAGAGCAAGTCATATGAGAGCTTAAAATTGCAACATACAAATGGGGCTCTATATGCAACAAAAAAGGGCGTTAATACACAAGAGAGGATACCCACTGAGCAACCAATAACCACCTGGGGACGCATAGTAGGTTCAGGATCTTGCGATTTAGCCTGATCGGTACTACGTGTCCTAGTATGAGTTGTCCGGAGATGATACCAGCATTTCTAGAAGTTCGGCTTCAGACAGTTGGGTGATTCCAAGTGACTTCGCTCTATCAAGTTTTGACCCCGCATCGTCGCCCACGACTAGATAATCCGTGGCTTTGCTTACCGAACTTGTTACTTTGCCGCCCGCAGCTTCGATGCGCTCTTTTGCATCGCTTCGTTTCAAAGATGGCAGCGTCCCTGTAATCACAAAGGTTTTACCTGAAAGAGCTGCACCATCTGATACTTGAGAAGATTCAGGCTTTCCAGCCATTTGTATGCCAGCATCACGCAAGCGATCGATGAGGGTTTGATTGGATGGCACTTGAAACCATTGATGTACGGATTGAGCAATCTCTGATCCAATGCCATGAACGGCTTCGATGTGATCGGGATTGGCTTGAGCCAGCGCATCAACTGATGAAAAGTGTTCGGCGATGAGCTGGGCATTGACGCTGCCGACATGACGAATTCCTAAGCCATAGAGAACACGCCACCAGGGCTGTTGTTTAGACTGGGCGATCGCCTCGATTAGATTTTGAGCTGATTTTTTGCCCATGCGGTCAATTTGCACTAGCTCAACTTCGGTTAAGTCGTATAAATCAGCGACCGTCTTGACCAGTCCTTGATCCACAAACTGCTGCACCCATTTTTCACCCAAGCCGTTGATGTCCATCGCGCCTCGACTTGCCCAATGCACGAGCGCTCCCCTCAAAATCGCCGGACATGAGTTGTTAATACACCGAGTGACGGCTTCATCCTCAGGTCTAACTAGCGGTTCGTCGCACTCAGGGCAGTAGGTCGGCATGTGAAACGGCTGAGTGTCTTTGGGGCGCAAGTCAGTAAGCACCCGCAATACTTCAGGGATGATTTCGCCCGCTTTACGCACGACCACCGTATCACCTACGCGGATGTCGAGTTCGGCAACGCGATCGGCATTATGGAGCGTCGCGCGCGACACAGTCGTACCTGCCAGTTGAACGGGCTTCAATTCGGCAAGCGGAGTGACTGCGCCCGTGCGCCCGACATTAACAGCAATGTTTTCAACTATAGTGGGTGCTTCTTCAGGAGGATATTTGAGGGCGATCGCCCATCGAGGAAACTTTTGCGTAAATCCCAGCTCATCTTGCAGGTCGAATGAGTTGAGTTTCACCACCACCCCATCTGTCAGATACGGTAAGTCAATGCGTTTGGTTGCCCAGCGATTGTAATACTCTTCCACGTCCTTAAGAGACGAGCAGAGGCTTCGATTTGGATTGACGCGAAAGCCGATACCCTGAAGCAGTTCGAGCGCATCCCATTGAGTATCCAGAGATGAGGGCATCAAGCGTGTCGTATGCAAAGGAGTTGATGAGGACTTGTCTAATTGATCAGACTGATGCGTTGGCGTGTTTTTTTCGCTGCTAGCCATACTCTCAGCGTCTTGCCCATCGGTGCGGAGGTATAGCGTGTAGGCAAAAAAATCGAGCCGACGAGCTGCCACAATTCGGGAATCGAGCTGTCGAAGAGTCCCAGCCGCTGCATTGCGAGGATTTGCAAACGGAGAGTCTCCAGCATCACGTCGCTCTTGGTTAATATCGTGAAACACATCCAAGGGTAGGAAGGCTTCACCGCGCACTTCAACCCGTGCTGGAGGGTTTTCCAAATTGAGTCGCAGTGGGATAGAGCGAATCGTTTTAACATTCTGCGTAATGTCTTCACCCTCAACGCCATCGCCGCGAGTTGCGCCGCGCACGAGAACCCCATCTTCATAGGTCAGTGCGATCGCCGATCCGTCAATCTTAAGCTCGCACACGTAGTCAAACGATTTGACATCGGGCGCAATTCGCTGCCATCGCTGTTGCCACTCTGCAAGCTCATCGAGATTAAACGCATTCTCAAGGCTGTACAGCGGAATGTTGTGCTGAACGGATTGAAACTGCTTGGCGGGTTGCTCGCCAACTCTTTGGGTAGGGCTGTCGGGTGTGATCAACTCTGGATATTTTGATTCGAGGTCTTGCAGCTCTCGATAGAGCTGGTCATAGACCGAATCTTCCATAATCGGATTATCCAAAACGTAATAGGCATAACTCGCTTCCTGGAGCAGTTGCCGCAGCTCGCTGGTCCGCTGTCTTGCCTCTGATGGTGGTGACGCCACGGCCGTTTCCCTCCCAATCAACGAAGGTATCAGAGGATAGTGTAACGCTCTGAGGCAGTTGTGGTTGAACGTTGGGGTTGAAGGCCATACCGATCAATCACCTATGGGTTAGACATTCAGAACTATCGAG
>DBGGTD010000271.1:0-8966 GCA_051162585.1 Elainellaceae cyanobacterium | reverse complement strand
GGGTAAGGGCGTTTCGTGGGGGGGTTGGGTAAGGGCGTTTCGCGAAACGCCCCTACAGAATTCAAACTCAGTGCAGAAAATGGCGAATCCCTGTAAACATCATGACTAGACCTAGTTCGTTAGCTGCCTGAATGGAGTCTTGATCACGCAGGCTGCCACCAGGTTGGGCGATCGCCATAATGCCTGCTGCTGCTGCCATCCGCACGGAGTCGTCAAATGGAAAAAATCCATCGCTGGCAAGAATCGCTCCGGTTGCCTGTTCGCCTGCTTGCTCTAAAGCGATTTGGACTGATCCCACGCGATTCATCTGCCCAGCGCCAATGCCCAGGGTCGTGCGATCGCGCGTGACCACAATCGCATTTGACTTGACATGCTTGACTACATTCCAGGCAAACACGAGTTCTTCAAATTGCTGGGTCGTGGGTTGAGCTTCTGTTACGACCTTCCACCGCGTTGGGTCGGTGGGTTCATCATCAGCGGCTTGCACTAAAAAGCCTCCCGCAATCGATTTCACGGTTTGCGCGGGGCCTTGGGTAAGATTGGGCAGCACCAATACCCGCACCTTCGATTTTGCCTGAAGAATGTCTCTTGCCTCTGGGTCACATCCTGGCGCAACGACGCATTCTAAAAATGTCTTAGTTAGAGCAGTCGCTGTCGGGGCATCTAGAGGCTGATTGAGAACGACAATGCCCCCAAAAGCTGACACTGAGTCTGCCGCAAATGCCTTTTCATAGGCGTCTAGCAAACTGTCTCCGTGAGCCACCCCACACGGATTGGTATGCTTTAAGACCGCTGCTGCAGGGCGCCCCTCTGCAAACTCCGCAATGATCTGTCGTGCCGCCTCTAAATCCACTAGGTTGTTGTAGCTCAGCTCCTTTCCTTGGAGTTTTTCGGCTGCCGCCCACCCACCCAGCACCGTTCCGGTTTGATACCACGATGCAGATTGATGCGGGTTTTCGCCATAGCGCAGCGTTTGGAGGGTCTGCCCGGTGAGGGTAAACGAGTCGGGCAAGTCGTTCTCCCCCGTTTCTTGTGACGACTCATACCGAGTAGACGAGGGTTGGCTGCCGAGATAGTTGGCGATCGCCTGATCATAGACCGAGGTGAGCCAGAAAGCGCGCCGAGCACAGGTATGGCGAAATGCAAGCGACGCTTCACCGTGATGCTGGCGCAGTTCTTGCACATATGCCCCATACTGTTCGGGATGACAGAGTACGGTTAAATTGGCGAAATTCTTGGCAGCCGCTCTCAGCATCGCGGGGCCTCCGATATCAATTTGCTCGATCGCCTCTGGCAGGGTCACTCCTGGTTTGGCGATTGTTTGCTCGAAAGGATAGAGATTGACCACGACCAAATCGATCGGCTGAATCGAATTTGTCTCTAAATCGACGAGATCCTCAGGCATATTCCGCCGTGCCAAAATGCCGCCATGAATTCGAGGGTGCAGAGTTTTGACTCGTCCGCCCAAGATCTCTGGCGACCCCGTGTAGTCTGAAACTTTGGTCACTGGAATCCCTGCTGATTGCAGTGCGTTTGCGGTGCCACCGCTGCTGAGCAATTCAAAGTCAAATTCTTCAACCAAGCTGCGCGCCAAGTCTACGAGCCCTGTTTTATCGGAGACGCTCAGCAATGCCAGACGTGCCATAGTCAATCACTCCCTCGACAAGATAATTCATGACGGATGGAAATTTCACCCTCGCGAATCTATGATTTTAGAAGAGTTCAGCCCAGAAAAGGAGTAAAAACTCTGCCGTTACGCGCAATCGATATCCCCCCCTCATCTGGGCAGCCCTCCAAAGGTCTGCTAGTCGGGCTTCATGGCTGGGGTGCAAATGCCCAAGACCTGGCATCGTTGGCACCCTATCTCAAGCTACCTGACTACGAGATGATTTTTCCAGAGGCTCCGTTTTCCCACCCGTATGCTCCGGGAGGCTATATGTGGTACAGCTTTCCGGCTGATTATGACTTTCGCAGCATGCCCGACTTCGATCGCCAACCTGACTTAGCCGAAAGTCGGCAAAAGCTGATGACGTGGCTCACGGCATTAGAAGGCAATACCGGCATTCCACTATCTCGCACCGTCTTAGCAGGATTTTCTCAAGGTGGAGCGATGACGCTCGATGTCGGGTCGCAGCTTCCCGTTGCTGCCCTCATCGTCATGAGTGGCTATCTGCATGCGCCCATTAGTATTCAGATAGAAAATATTCCGCCCATTCTCATGGTGCACGGTAAGCAAGACCCGGTGGTGCCCATTGCCGCAGCCCGTCAGGCGCATGAGACGCTGGTGAGTCGTGGGGCAGCAGTGAATTATCAAGAATTGAATATGGGACACGAAATTCGGCCGGAAAACTTGAATCTTATGCAAAGTTTTGTGGGAGGGGTGTCTTCATAGCTCGGTGAAACAGCTTAGGATAGGAATGGGGATGCATCCATATCTGCATTGCACCTTTTGAATCTGCAGCGCCAGATTCTAAACAGAGCCGATCACAGAGGTAGATGCTCCTAAACGAGGGGGGAACGATTATGACAACACTCAGCTTTTCCAAGCAAGACGTTGACAGCGTTACGGATCAAGATGTAGCCAAGCTAGCGCAACGTCTCGATCAGGATGAATATTCAAACCCGTTTGATGGGCTAAGAGACTGGCATTTGCTCAGAGCGATCGCCTTTCAGCGGCCCGAAATGGTGGAGCCCTATCTTTACCTGCTAGATATGGAAGCCTACGACGAATCGTAGCGTCGAGCGATCGCCTACCCGCCGTATGGTCACAGAACAGCGGATATTGATTGGTATTGGCGGTGGCATTGCAGCGTATAAAACCTGTGAGGTCGTATCAACCCTTGCGAAAGCAGGGGCGAAGGTTCGTGTGATTATGACTGAGGGGGCGCAGCAGTTTGTCACGCCCCTAACGTTTGCAACGCTGTCACGTCATGCTGCCTACACCGACGCGACCTTCTGGCAGCCCAGCCACGATCGCCCGCTGCACATCGAGTTGGGCGAGTGGGCAGATGTTTTCCTAATTGCGCCACTTACGGCCAATACGCTGGCAAAGATTGCCTACGGCATGGCAGATAATCTATTAACCAATACGGTGCTGGCGTCGGTATGCCCAGTGCTGTTGGCTCCTGCAATGAATACTGACATGTGGTTGCAGCAGCCCGTTCAGCGCAACTGGAGCTTGGTGCAGGCAAACCCTCGCTGCCATACGGTGGGGCCTGGATCGGGTCTGCTAGCGTGCGATCGCCTCGGTGCAGGGCGTATGGCCGAGCCGTCGCAAATCGTCGCTCACGTTCAATCCCTCGTGCATACGCGGGGGGCAAGAGACTTGCTTGGTAAGCGTCTGCTCATCAGTGCCGGAGGGACTCGCGAACATCTTGATCCCGTGCGCTTCATCGGCAACCCGTCTACTGGCAAAATGGGGATCGCACTGGCTCAGGCAGCCATTCATCGAGGCGCCCAGGTGACGCTCGTGCATGCGCCCATGGAAACGGATGCGTTGGTTGCGTCTGAGAGTCTTCGCCTAGTCCCGATTGTGAGTGCTCAGGAGATGCACGCGGCGCTCATGGAGTTTTGTGATAGCGCCGATTGGATCATCATGTCAGCGGCAGTAGCAGACGTAAAACCAGCCGACTCCCACGCTGAGAAATTGCCGAAGCGATCGCTCCCCGCCTCTCTAGTGCTCGATCCGGTTCCGGACATTCTCATGGAACTAAGCAAGCGAAAGCAGTCAGGACAGCGACTGATCGGCTTTGCTGCCCAAACGGGTGATATTGTCACGCCTGCGCTAGCAAAGCTTCGGCAGAAGAAACTCGATGCGATCGCTGCCAACCCGATTGACCAGCCCGACAGCGGATTTGGAAGCGACCAAAACCAGGCAGTGTTGATTGACTATACCGGCAGACAAACGCCCCTCAGCCCGTCCAGCAAACTTCAGATGGCTCATCACCTGATCGATTTTGTGCTCACTCTACCGCCCGACTAAGTACCTCGGCACAGTTCAAAACCAAGTTCAAAACCCTACGCTGCCCGCGGGTATGCGTTTAGCGCATGTGTAAGATCTCCCGCTGTCGCGGCCCCTTTTCAAGGGGGTTATTTACGGGTTTTTGAAGCCCCCTTTTTTAAGGGGTTTTTGGGGGGATCTGTAGGACGTTACGCTAAACACATACGCCCGCGCCGCGGGAGCGTAGGGTTTTATAGTCATAGCCGTACGCTCTCGCGTTAGGACGTTGATAGTGGTGAATTAAGCGTACGCTTAATTCAGCATTAGTCTTTGAATTACCTCGTCTTAATGAGTCCACCGCAGAATTCAGGTACTCTATCCATGGAACGCAATTCTGTTAAGATTTGAGACGGTTAGACATTTCCCAAAGGGCGCTATGTTTCCTGTCCTCGACTTGGTGATTAAGGGTGGCCCGGTGATGATTCCCATCGTCGGGTTGTCGGTGTTTACGATCGCAACTGGGTTGGAACGAGGCTGGTTTTGGTATCGACTGTTGCGCCGGGAGCATCGTATTGTGCATGATGTGCTCGAAGCCGCACAATATGACCTGAGTGAAGCACGGGCGATCGCTGAGCAGGCTCAAGATCTGCCCATTGGGCGGTTTTTGCTAGCGCCTCTTAAGCTCAAACAGCCCAATCCTGAAACCTTTCGACTCGCAATGGAAGCCGCAGCTGACAAAGAATTTGTGCAAATGCGCAAAGGTGACAAGCTGTTAGAAACCGTTGTCGCACTCGCTCCTCTGCTGGGCCTGTTAGGCACCGTCACCGGCCTGATTGCCACCTTCAATAATCTGGATATTGGCAGCGGCGGCACAGGCGAGCAAGCAACCCGCGCGGCAGGTGGCATCGGCGAAGCGTTAATCACAACTGCTGCAGGCATGGTTGTTGCGATTTTGGCACTGGTGATTTTTCGCGTTTTTGTCTCGCTGCAAGCTAACCAGATAGACTATTTCTCAGAAGTAGGCAGCGAATTGGAGCTGATTTACCGTCAGGTTTGGTACGAACCCTCCAAAGAAAGTTCGGGCGATTATCTGGCAACGTCCCCCATTTCAACGCACTAGTTGACATTTATCTATGCGGTTTAAGGAGCGCCACACCGACTCATCGATTCCGGTGATTAATTTGATTCCTATGCTGAACGTGATGCTAGGAATCCTGGCGTTTTTCGTCATGATCACTATGACCTTATCAACGTCGCGCGGAATTGATGTGCAACTGCCGAGCGACCAACAGGCAGCGCCGTTACCTGACAGTCAACCTCCCGATCCCCTCATTGTTCAACTCACGGCTGACGGGCAGATTTTGGTCGATGATCAGTCTATTTCACAAGACGCGTTAGAGCTGCAAATTCAGCAGTATCTCGCCGAAAACGAAGACGGTGCGGTACTGCTCACACCTGATCCCCTGCTTCCCTATGAGCAAGTGGTGAGGTTCTTGGGAGATATTCGTGACATTGGGGGCGATCGCGTCTCTCTTGCACTCGAATAGGGGTCATTATTTTGCTCATTCCTTTTTGAAGTCCTAGCCATGCGTCCTAACCGTCCAAAGCCTGGTTCTCAAATTCCAGAGGTTAACCTTGTGCCGATGATGGATGTGTTGATGACGGTGCTAACCTTCTTCATCATCATCTCAATGACGTTGAGCGGGCAGAATATTGTCAGCGTCGACCTGCCTGAGGCAGAGCGTGGAGCGGGTGACGCGGATGAAGAAGTTGAGCCTTTTGTGGTCGGACTTAACGCTCAAGGAGAAATCTTGATAGCAGAGGAATCCATCAGCCTGACCGAGTTGACTGGAGAAATCAGCACCTACTTGGTTGAGAATCCGGATGGCATCGTTCGCATCAAAGCCGATCGGGATTTAAGGTATGACGAGGTTGAAAACTTGCTCAGAACTCTCCAAGACATTGGCGGTAATCGGGTATCGTTAGCGATCGAATAAACGATAAGCGATTGAGATATGCCCAATATCTGCAACAACGCACAGGTTACTTGCTATAGCCGTACGCGCTCGCGTTAGGACGCTGAACGTGTGTAGAACCCGCGCGCCGCGCGGGTTCTACACACAAACCTGAGCCCGTAGAGCTATATATTGCCCGTTTCCCGAATGCGAGGTCTTCATGACATGCTCGTTCAATTTTATAGCGTGTCAATTTTTAGTCACAAAGGCTGGGCTGATTCCGATCAGCGGAACGGGGTCGGTGCTCAAAGGGGCGATCGCTCAAATGCTTAACCCAAAGACAACCTCTTCATAACTGCTTTACCTAGCTTCCCATTAAGAATGCTTAATCATCAGCGGGTATCGTACACCTCGTTAGGCTTTTATTGATCAAAAAAACGCCTTGGAGTGTGATTTTATGGTGTTGAGCGGAATGCGATTTAAATTGAATCGACTCACATTAGTTGGAGCTGCAGCAGTCGCAGTTTCTGGAGTAGGATTCTCCTCGTCTGCAGCGTCTGCACAGTCTATTGCCATTGATGGTTCTAGCACGGTGTTTCCAATCAGCGAGGCAATGGCTGAAGAATATATGTCAGATAATCCAGGCACTCAAATCACGGTGGGTGTTTCTGGAACAGGCGGTGGCTTCGAGAAGTTTTGCAACGGTGAAACTGATATCTCCAATGCCTCTCGTCCGATTAAGCCCACCGAGATGGAAGCCTGCATGGCAAATGGAATCGAGTATGTCGAAATTCCAGTTGCCTATGATGCAATCACGGTAGTCATCCATCCTGAAAATGACTGGGCAACGGAGATGACGGTTGAGCAGCTTCAGACCCTATGGGACCCTGCTGCACAAGGCACGATTACCAGTTGGAGCGATATTGAGCCATCCTGGCCTGATTCTGAAATCTCTCTCTATGGTCCTGGAACCGATTCTGGAACCTTTGACTATTTCACCGATGAAATTGTCGGAGAGGAAGGTGCTAGCCGAGCTGACTATACTGCTAGTGAAGATGACAATATTTTGGTCTTGGGTGTTGCCCGCGATCCCAATGCTCTCGGCTACTTTGGCTATGCCTATTTTGATAACAACCGCGACCAGCTTCGTGCTGTTGCCATTGATAGTGGAGACGGTCCAGTTTTGCCTTCGTCTCGGAGCGTCAACAACGGAACCTACACTCCTCTATCTCGCCCAATCTTCATCTATGTAAGTGCTGATTCAGCTCAGCGCGCAGAGGTGCAGTCGTTTGTGGAATATTATCTTAGCAACACAGCAGGCATCGTGCCTGAAGTTGGCTATGTAGCACTCTCTGAGGAAGCTTATTCTTTAGGCCAGTCCTTATTGAGCGACCTTAGCGTAGGGACGGTCTACCAGGCGAACGAAACCTCTGGTTTAGACATCGAAGATGTCATGCAAATGTCTCGTTCACTCACTCCGACAGAATAATTAGTCTGTTAGGAATTGTGCGTTTTGCATCTGCCTCGATGATATGCACCTTGGGGTGAGTGTCGGTTTTCTCCCCAAGGTGTTTTTTTATTGGATGAAATTTTAGTTTTGGATGGGTTACGCAGCACTATGGAGCATTCGTCACAGCAGTCTCAGCGATCGCCCCTAATCTGGCAATTACTCGTTCACCCGATGCTATATGTCTCATTGCTGTTGCATGGGGTGGTGCTGGCAATTCCCGGAAATCCTGAGCCAGAGGTTGAGCCAGAGGAACTAGAGGAAGAGCAAGAAATCGATATTACCAGTTTGTCGCCCATTGTGAAGCCTCTTCCTGAACCCGAGCCGTCACCGTCTCCTACACCCCAACCCACACCGACTCCGGTTCCTGTACAACCCACACCAAGTCAAGCGACGCCTACTCCCACGCCTCAGCCTCAAGCCATTCAAACGCCTGCTCCTCAACCTGCGGCAACACCGACCCCAGCGCCATCTCCTCAACCCGCTCCATCTCCGTCGCCCACGCCAGCGTTTGACCCCAGTCCTTATAGAAATCAGCTTGCCAGCGGATTTGAAAGCAGCGATCGCTACTTTGCGGGAGGAGACAACCCACCGCCAGCATTCTACAAAAACCCTGCGGCCTACTTTGACGATCCAAACGCAAGTGATCCATCCTTGCGAGACGGCATTATCAATGACCGAGTCATCATGCTAAATGATGTCGATTTGTCTCAGGCCGATGATGAAGGCGTTGTCAATGCCTTTCGCCCCGCGGACTATCTCCCAGATGATGTCACCATTAATCGGCTAGAGGACTATGGAGGGGGCCCTCTGTATGAAGTTAAAACCAGTGACGATCAGCTGGTCGGCTATCTAAATGCCACCCCAAGCGGCACCGGGCCATCCGTCATAATCATGCTATGGGAGTTTGATCCCAATTCTCCCCCAGCGGAGAATGCGTCAGCAGAACCGTCATCGTCTTGAGATGCTGTTGCAGCCGTTGCCAGCGACACATCTCTTGAATGCGGCAATCCAAGATTCCGACCCTTCACACTCCGCCTTGCCACCCTCTAAATCTAGCTGACGTTAGCAGAGTAGCTGAGTACGTCTTTGAGAGCCCGATCAATGGTTGGATATTGGTACTTAAAGCCAGATTCGAGAGTGCGTTTGGGCACGACTTGCTGGCCTTCTAAAACCACCTGAGCGGCATCTCCCAATAAGAGTTCGAGGGCAAAGTCTGGAACAGGTAGCCAAGACGGACGATTCATCACATCGCCAAACGTCTGACAAAACTGCTTCATCTGGACAGGATTGGGAGACGTCGCATTGAAGGCGCCCTCCATCTCTGGCTGAGTGAGGGCTTGAAGCATCAGATTGACTAAATCGTCTCGATGAATCCAAGAAAACCATTGCTGACCACTGCCGAGAGGCCCGCCTGCAAAGAATTGAAACGGCAGAACCATTTTGGCGATCACGCCTCCCATACCCAGCACAATGCCCGTTCGTAAAATGACGAGCCGGGTCCCGGTGTCTTTGACCTGCTGAGCAGCAGCTTCCCATTTTTGGCACACGGTTGCTAGAAAAT
>DBGGTD010000270.1:0-2225 GCA_051162585.1 Elainellaceae cyanobacterium | reverse complement strand
TCCTAGAACACTGCATCTTCAGTTGCAAAGAGGGAGCAAACTAGGAGCCGTTCATGGAGAAATTAGTCTGCCGTCACCGGACGTCAAGCAATCGTCTATCAAGGTACTCAATCATCACCGAGCTACTGTTGACATCAAAGAGTCTCCTTGGCAAAACGGATTGCAAACCCGCATCCAATTCACAATTCGACCAAATGGCCATGTGGTGCTCGATACCCGATTTCCGGCGATCGCCTACTCATTCAAGCTAAAGCGACCGTTTCCACTCAATCAGGTTTACGTGGGGGCTGAGCAAATCAATCCGCGCGATCGCCACTTTATCCTCGAATCGCGCGATCGCCACGGCATGGCATGGGCTGACTACCAAGGCGACGGGCAGATGGATGTTTTCATCGCACGGGGCGGGTTGCGCGGGCAAATCTTGAACTTTCCTCATGCCGCAAACGTCCACGATGAGCTGCTGATCAACCGAGGTAATGACACGTTTCAGGATCGCGCCACTCAACTCGGCATCACCAAGCAAGGATGTCGTTCGAGACAAGCTGCCTGGGTCGATTTTAATGGAGACAATCGCCTCGACCTCTATGTAAGCGGGATGAGGAGCCCTAACCAACTGTTTCAACAGCGCCCCAACGGTACATTTAGAAACGTGGCACCGCAACTGGGGCTTGACTTTCGTGACTTTCACCAGTTTGTCTGGCTCGATGTAGATGGCGACCATCGTCAAGACTTGCTCGTTGCCGATGATGGCGTGCTCAAGCTCTATACCAACCGAGCCGGACGGTTTCAAGCGCACCAAACCCTGTCTATTAAAGGGATAGATCCGCGTAACCTGGCGATCGCTGATTTCGACCAAGACGGAGATTTAGACGTATACTTAGCATCTCCTCGATCAAGCCGCCTATTGGTCAACACAAACGGCACCTATACTGCAATCAAACCCAACACTATCGGGTTACCCAATCAATCACTCACCGCCAACTGGGTTGACTACAACAATGATGGCTTGACTGACCTGCATACCTTACCCGGTGGTTTGTATCAACAAACCACTCAGCACCAGTTTGTCCCCACGTCTCTACTGAGCAACCCACCATTCAGTGAGTTTAATCCGGGGCAAGGCTTTAATACATTGTATGATGCTTGGTCTAGCTGGTTTGACCTAGATAATAACGGAACGCGAGACGCGCTCTATGTGACTCGATATGACACATCCCCTCACCCACAGCTCTACCTCAACACCCTTGACCCAAACCACTGGCTGCAAGTAAAACTGGTGGGAGCAACCGGAAACAGACAGGCAATCGGGGCTCAGGTGCTTGTCACAACGCCAAATGGCACACAGCTCCAGCAAGTCGGACAATCGGAGGGGTCTCACCTGTCTCAAGGCCACTATCGCCTTTACTTTGGGCTAGGCTCTCACACCGCAGCTGACATCGAAATCATTTGGGCTGACGGTAAACACCAGATCATCCAGTCTGCCCAAGCCAATCAACTCTTGACGGTGAAGTATTCCTTCACGTCGAGTTCCACCCTGGTAGGAACCAACCAGCGAGACATTCTACACGGCACGTCCGCTGATGATGGTATGTGGGGGCGGGGTGGACGCGATCGCCTGCTGGGAAATAACGGCATCGATCAGCTACACGGAGGCAGCGGAGCCGACCAGCTCCTGGGGGGCAGAGCGGACGATTGGCTAGTTGGCAATCAGGGACGTGACCGCTTGCGCGGCGGACGCGGCGACGACATTCTCACGGGCAATCTAGGGAACGACTGGCTCAAGGGCAATCGGGGCGACGATGAACTCTGGGGTGGTCTTGGCAAGGATGTGTTGATTGGCGGACGCGGGCGCGATACGTTTGTCTTAGAGAGAGGAGCCGGATTTGCGGTGATTCAAGATTTGACGCGGCGCGACTGGATTGCGTTAACAGGTGGTATGAGTGCTCGCACGTTAGACATCACCCAAGATCAAAATAATGTTTTGATCCGCAGTCAAGGAGATCTCGTGGCGATCGCCAAAAACACCTCACTACAGGCACTATCAACGGATTTCTTCATTGAATAGGGCTTACGCAATTTCAGTCAACCAGGGTCTAAATGTCCAATTCACTCGCACATCAACCGGCTTGGTGGTCTTCATCAGCGCGTGAATGCAGGTTTCTTGACATCCTGGCTTCATCAAAATGAGTGAGCCATGCGTCAACTCAAATGAGATGGGTTTGTGT
>DBGGTD010000269.1:0-9205 GCA_051162585.1 Elainellaceae cyanobacterium | reverse complement strand
GGCTATCTCAGTTCCGGTTGTTGATTCATTGGGTCTATTTAATATGGCCGTCAGTTGCTGACCTGTGTTTCGAACGGCGCTATCTGGAGCGTGCAATTTACTCTGATAGACGCTACCACTAGCGCTATTTGATTCTTTTAATAGCATCAGTAGTAATTTCCAGAATCGAGATAGATACTGCTGGGAATATCCTGTTAGTTTGGCGATCGCCGTTTGAGTTACTTTCTGGCTTTGGCTATTCAGATCATTCATTGCTTGGAGTGCTGCTGCAATAAATCGTTCTTGCTTAGTTGAAGCCTCTGGAGTGACATTAGAGGCAGATACTTGGTGTGTGGATAGTTCCAACTCAAAGTTACTCAAAATGATGACCTGGAGTGTCTCAGAAGTACGTCGATGGGCTCGAAGTCGCCCAATGGCCTGATAGAAGTCTGCTTGGATGGCTCGATCGATAAAGGCTTTGAATCCCTGATTATCAAGATCATACGTCCCTGTTAGGATTGCGTATTCATCTGCCTGATCGATAATATTTCGGCAGGGAGTCCCTACCAGAATGAGGGTGTTTATTTCGGTAAAGTCATTGACTCCCCGACTGTCGCGCCACCATGCGCCGTCCCCGTGATACTTCTTGAAGTCGATCACTTTGGTGGTTGGATCACGCTGTTTGTAGTGTTCAATGAGAATTTTCGCTCGCTGCTGCTGCTGCTGGCCTCGCTGCATGCCCATTCGTCCAAGATCAGTAACCTGCGTGACGATGAGGTTCTCAGGATGGGAAATTTCTTGTCTAATTTCCAAGATTTCATCAGGGGAGCAGCCGAGTTTGAGCGCTAGATCGTGGCGGGTAAGTGTTGCATCCAGAAAGATGGTGGCTTTGGCGGCATGGGCGATCGCTCGATGACGAGTGTCTGGGAGTGCGATCGTTAGGAGCCCTTGTTTGATTGACAGTGATCCTTGAATTTGCTCTGCTAAGACTCGAAGTAATGTAGGAAGCCATTGCTTGACGACGGAGTTTTCAGCGTGTTCAACAACACTTTCATCTCCTACTAGGCTGTGCCTTTGCAGGGGGCGATCGCCTGAATTCGTTGTATCATGAGCTGTTTTATTAAGAAACGAAAGATTAGGAACTAAGGTATGCTCAATTGCTGAAATATCTAGTGTGTCTAGATTTGGAAGAGAATCTACGACTTGAGTATGGGTTAATCCAAATTTGCCGAGATGCATTGATCCATCCAAGTAAGGAAGCAATGCAGTCAGCAGGGGCTGTATCGTGTCAAACTGCTCGGGAGTTTTTAGCAACGAGGTAATCACGTGTTCTAAATCGTCAAGGGTGACGTGGATGTCTTGCTTTACTCGAAATGTTTGTCCGGGTTCGTCCCAGATAGCGATTACCGAATCGTATTGATATTCGACGGGGGCGGGTAGGCTATCGGGATGGGCTCTAAATTTTGGAGAGGCGAGTGCCGATTGCCGCTGATTGAGAAAGCCATATCCAGTGCCTTTAGATTGGGCGCATCTGTCCCGCAACGGGCAGGTTCCGCAGATCAGAGATGCGGTATCGGCACCATCAACATGCTTTGCACGAAGCGTGCTGATTACGGAGTTGCGGCTACAGTTTGCTGGAGTGTCTGGTGTTTCTCGTCGGAGAGGACGTCTCAGACGAATCTGACCGTTTACGGTGGTTTCATGAATCAACCCGTTATGGCGGGCGTCTAGATCAACCCAGCCATTTTGAATCTTGAGTGTGTCCACCGTTGGGTTGCGATGTTGATCTGAAAGGTAAATAATTTGTCGGACATCGTCTGCTAAATCAAGGGTGGCATTGCCTGCATCAAAGCTTTTGCCTGTCCCTGTTGTTGATGAGTCTAGGATATACCGATAGCCTTTGGCGATCGCCCCTTGCCAGGTTTGCAGGCGCATTCCGGGTTGATAGATTTGAATAGTTAACTTTTCATCAGGCGATGATGATAGTGGAGGGTTTGACTGACGCCGTCGCCGTTTTTTCTGTTTACCCTTTTCTAATCTGAAAAGGGTTGTGAGCTGAGTCAGAACCTGTTGAGGATGGCGGGCGATCGCGTCAAATTCAGCTTCAGTGATGGAACTAATCGAACTTAAATCAGAGAGTTCATCAATATCGGGATCTGCTTTAGTGAGCTGCTTCCACCACATAACCTGGATCGTGTATCCCCAAGATTTGAGCAATCTCCAGGTAGCGCGGTATTGTCTCAGCACATGCGGATTGCAGATTGCCCCGGCATCAGGATAAAACTCAACTATTTTTTGACTGAATTGGCATGTTGTCTCGTCCAAGATCTGTCGGAGCGTTTGCCGACTACTCGAAAATTGTCCGCCCGCAGCGCCGATGGTGATGATTCCTAGTCGTTGAGCTGTAAGCAGCGGCTTGGGGCCGGTTCCTTCAACGAGGGCGATCGCCTCCTTCTGGGGTGGCTGGTTGGGAGAATAGACGGCCAACGGCAGTTCTCCATTGCCTAAATGGGGAGTAGCCCCATCTGGACTTGACTTCGTCTTGCTGGTCAGCCAGTAGTATTTGGGGGTATTTGGCTCAAGAGCCCGGTTCCGAACTTGGAACCCGGTGATTCGTCCTTTGATGTCATAGATGGGGCAGAGATAGCCGGGGAATGGCGTATTGAGCGATCGCCCGCTGGAGCTGATTCCGGCTAGCGAGGTCGGAAAGACCTGATCTAACGACTGCCACTGCTCAACGGATTTAAATCCCCAGTGGTGGATGAGTTCGGTTGTTAATCCCCGTCGATGGAGATCAGCACGATCGTCTGGATGCAGGGTGAGCTGACTGAGTATTTGACGGTATAGGCGATCGCGCTCATCGTTTGAGAGCGAATCTGGACAATATTGCTGGGAGATTTCTGATTTGGTTCTCTGCTGCTTCCGGCTCTGTTGCCCATGGTTACGATCGTGGGCAGTAGTCCGGAGGTTTTGTGCACGTATATTAGTTGCAATCCATTTTCCCCACAGGTCATCCTTCGTTCGCCCAATGAACGTAAACCCCGGAATGGGCTGTGAGGCGTCGGCAATGTTCATGCAGAGGAGGGTTTGGTCTGTTTCGCGGCACTTTCCGGTAGTATCGCCACAAATTTGGCATGGGTTTCCGCGCCGAGTCGGGGTGAAGATACTCATCGGCTCACCTCCTGAGGATGTCCCACAAGGCGGTGCCTCGCAGTAAAACATGCTGAGGGAGACAGGATGTCCCACATCTGAGATGGAATGTCGAGATTCCTACACGCATATGCCGAGGAAACGAAAGATAAACGCATCTAGCCCTTACTCTTACTGTGCAAACCAATGCCAAATTTTTACAGATCGGTTAACACCTGTGTTTGTGAGCGATCAGTTTGATCAAACTGATCAGGGTGTAGTAAAACCGCTAGGACGTTTGCTAGATAAGGGATTTGTTAACTCTGATGTGTAGTAATCCGGGCATTTTGTGAGTCGATCCGGGTGTTTTTGTGGGGATGCTCGGGGTTTGTTGTAGTAAGCTAAAAATCCTGATATATAGGCAATAGAGGTCAATTTATTAGGCGATTTTTTTTACTACAAGGCTGCTCTGTAGTAAAAAGTAGTTGCAAGATTTACAAGATAGATCCTCGAATTTTTGGAAAATCCGAGGATCTGACTCCACCCTTGTCATTTTGTGAGTCGATCCGGGAATTTGAGTAGTAAAGTGTTGTAGTAATGGCAAGGCTTGGGCAGTTTGTGAGTTGATCCGGGGTTTGTTGTAGTAAGCGGAAAGTCTTGCTACATAAGCCTTGCGATCATTTCTTAACACGATTTTTTACAGCGCGATCGCGCTGTGTAGTAAAAGATGGGAATTTCAGCCTTATAAGGGGCGATCGCCCTGAAGTTTGAGGACTTTTTTGAGACTCGCTTCTATTTCAGCGGTTGGCTCCCGTCGCCCCGATTCAATATGTGAGATCAGTTGTTGAGACACACCCAAGAAGCCAGCGAGTTTTGCCTGACTCCAGCCTCGATGCTTTCGGGCATCTCGCACGTCTTCCCCAGTTAGGGTTCCTGCGGGTTCAGGAGGCGGGGCCTTCAATTTGCGTGGCTCATATCGGGGTGTTTTCTTACGATCCAGGAGGCCGGGAATTGGGTCGGGGGGAAGAATTTTGATCTTACTTTCAAGCAAGATATAGATATAGCCCTTGGGTTTCCGGATTTTAGAATCGGGTCTTAGTGACTCAGGATAGTTGTCATGAAACTCGACGCTCCAGCCCAGTTTGACAAGCGTCTTGAGTGCTTCATTCCATTGATGAACGAGATCGCGAGCTTTATGGCGATCGCTTAAGGCTTTTTCGAGTTTGGCATCGTAGCCCACTAAAACGGATTCGAGCAGTGTCTTGACTCGGTAGTCCCCCGATTTATGAATTCGGCTTTCGATCGTTAGATGAATCGCAAGGCGAAGGGCGAGTTCGTTATGGTAGGGGTCGATTTTGAGAACGCTCTGAGCTAGATAGCCAAACTGGTATAACGCTTCTTTTGCTTTGGCGCCTCCTCGATTTAAGAAGCCTTTAGTCCATAGACCCGGTTGGACTTGCAGTTCTACTTTTGTGAGCGCCTCAATCTTGTCAGAAAGAAGATTTTTCTGCCCCGTTGCGCTGACGCTGATATTCCACATGCGAGAGGTCTGCACAGTCACTTGCGTTTTACGCCGATTGGTTTGTCCTTCTTTCCATTCGACTCGCACGAGCAAACAATCTAATGCAAAAGCGCAACTTGCAAGCTCGGATAGCTTTTGGCTAACCGTAATATCTTTGCGATTATTCCAGCCTAGATTTTTGATCACATCTTCGCCAGACAGGGTAAAACTACCGCTCCAAGGCTCGGTCTGATTCATGGCATGGGCTGCCAAAATCAGCTGAAGTTTAACAGTATTGAAGCCAAAGTTGTTGATGATTTTTTCTGCGGCATCCCAGGGCAGCATGGTGACATCGCCGGGGCTTGAAATGTAATGCTCAATATAATTTTGGGGGTTGCTCTTTGCGATTTTTTGGAAAACGGCAATCCCATCGCGTTCATACCAAAGATCGGCGCGTAGTTGGGATTCGATGGAGCTCATGAAGGGGGCTCCAGTCGGAATAGGCTCGATATGATTATTGAGAAAGAGCTCTGCTTCTTTGGGGGAGTTGATGATACTTTCGTTGACCGCGTCTTCGAGCTCTCTGCTGAGTGAGTTGATGCGATTCTCAACCTGGTCTAAGCCCGTCTGAAAGCGATCGCACGCATCCAGCTCGTCAGAGGTTTGACGGATTGATAAAAACGTTTCGGTGATGTCGTCTAAAATCTTCCGAGCTGCGTCTAACCGGGCTTGGTTTAATTTGACTTCAGCCGCTAATTGGGGCGACACTCCTTTGTCTCGAACTGCATCTAAACACGCTTCCGCGCCCTCAAGCCATTCCAGCAATCGAAGGGCATCCACGTTCCACAGTTCTATAAATTGATCCCAGTTGGCTGGAATAGAGATGTCAAGAGAACTCATACGCCTAGTTTATGCGATCGCAGTTAGCACGGTAAGACTTGTGACATAGCTACCTATGGGGTAATGATGACGCCTCATCTCAGTCAATACCGACGATTGTGGATGATGCACCCCAGTCTTTTCCCTGATGATACAGCCTTACGCTCTCGCGTTAGGACGCTAAACATATGGTGAGCCCTTGCGCCCCAAGGGTTCTACACACAAATCTGAGCCCGTAGGGCTATGCCAGTGAGTGAATGCTCTCCTCCGAGGATTGGTGGTGACTATAAAGGGGTGCCGCTTAGCACTCGCGTGAAGACATCAATTAACGACTGAGCAGCGATCGCCTGCCAGTCTGACCTCTTGCTGAACGGTCAAGCCATTTAAGAATCTACGATCTTCGCTCACATGCGGAAACTTGAGCTGAGCTTCGGCTACCCCCTGCTGGATCATCTGCTGACGAAACTGTTCAAAACTGCCGGGTGCCAAAATTCTCAGGCGCGGCAGCGGAATTTGATCGCGTCGTTTGATGGCGTAGAATGCCTGAACTTCTTTGAGGATGTCATCAAACTGCTGCAAAAACGCCTCGGGATTGGGAAGCGTTGCTCCGGCGGCAAGCTCAATATTCACAAGATAGTGCGACGGAACTGTATCGTCAGATAGGGTGATACAGAAATTTTCGAGAGAGACGCCAAACTGTTGCTGTAACCGCTGCATCACACAAACAACGTGCTCTTCCGTTGTTTTTTCAGTTGATGATGACATGACGCTCCCACGCCGATGCCGAAAAATCATCAAGGGTGCCTGTCCACAAAAGCCATCAATTTCAACGATATCTCCCAGGTCATATCGATAAAATCCGCTGTAGTTGGTCAACACAATTCGGTAGCGATCGCCCGCTTTCACCTCCCACGGCAAGAGCGTTTTTGGATGTTCGACAGCCCACTGGTCTTCAGGAATAAACTCATAAAAGCCGCTTTCAATGGCTAGAATCGCGCTGTCTGTATTAAAGTCTCGATGAACGCCTAGCACGCCTTCAGCGCAGGCATAGGTGCCACCAAAAATGGGTGTGTCACCGAAGTATTCGGGAAACCGTTCGAAGTAAAAGTTGGATGTGCCGCCCCGGGCCGTAATCAGGAATGATAGATCGCGCCAGGCATCTTTGGGAACCAGCCGCCCATTTGCCTTGAGATGATGGCGAAGCTGGGCTGCCCGGTCGGGCACTGCTGACCATTGACGTTCGAGTTTTGCCCGCAGAGATGGATCAATTGCTAACCAATGGGCAATGGTGCCTGTTTCTAAGTCACGGATGAGGTCGTCGGCATTTTGTTCTAGATACCCGCACAGTTGCAGTGCCAGCACCGGAAACGTTGCCCCAATAATGCGAAGGTTAGGATTCCTCAGCGCAAATAAAAGGCAAAGATAGTAGCGGGCTAAGGTATCTGATACTTGAAATGCTTCAGAGGGATGGGCAAACACCTGGCGATAGGCGGCTCCCATGAGGCGCAAATCGCTGGTGCTGACTGGGGCATAGGCAAGACCTGTTGGGGTATACCCAACGGGATTAACAGAGATGGGAAACAGCATTTTGCCGAGAGGTCGTCTGTCTCGAATGGCCGCATCGACCACAAACCCCATGGCGGTGCGGCTGCCGCGAGACAGAAATTGGCGCGATCGCGCCGTGACCGGGATAAATTTTTTCTGGCCGGTTGATCCGCTGCTGATATTGACATAAATGAGCGGGTCGGGCATCAGAATATTGGTTTCTCCTTTCACCATGCGCTGCGTATAGGGTGCAAATGCGCTGTACGGCTGCACAGGAATTCGTTCTCGAAATTGCTCAATTGTTTGAATGTCAGATAGCCCGTGGCGACGGCTAAATTCTGTCTGTTGATGCGCCTTGAGCAACGCGCGTAGAAATTGTGTTTGCACCTCCTCGGCGCGATGCGTCTTGCGAATAAAATCTGCCTTAGACCGTCGAACGATCGCAGCTAGAACCGATAGAACCGGATTGGCCATGAATGTCCCTTAATCTCCCTTACTTTGAATACGTCAAAAATCATCCTCGATGATGGAGAACACTGAATTATCTTGCGATCTCCCCAACAAGGCAAATTTGGATGTGGCACTTTATTAGGTGTCAACAGCACTATGTCGCAATGGGCGAAAGGGTGAGCCAGGTTTCGATGCGCCTCGCCACAATGTCGGGTGTAATTTCATCTGGAGTGAATGTAATAGTAGGCGTCAACGTTTTCAAAGAATAGTCGCGCTGCATTCGCTTGAGGCCGCCACTGGTAATGTTGAGCAACACACAATCGCCTTTGGGAATCGCACCGTTGGCGATCGCCTGCATGAGCGCAGCCGCTGCAACCCCGGATGCGGGGCTGATATCAATGCCTTCCAGAGTTTCAAAGAGCTGCCGAGCGCGATCGGAGGCTTCATTCGTGATGGCATACATCTCACCGTTAGTATCAGTGAGAGCGTCGTAGAGTCCTCCGGCTAGAGAATATGCAGGCTGACGGTTGGTGAGCACCTGAGCTGAAACCTGACTGATGTGCGATTTGGCGATCGCTTCATGCATGACCGCAATTTTAGGATGGCGAGCCGCCCAGGCATCGACCATCGGTGTAAAGGGTGCATTTTGGGCAAGGTGCAGTGTCATGCGGTGCGTCCCAAATCGCCCATCCGCTAACAACCGCAGATTCGCTTCCCAGGCTGAAATGCCGCCCGTCCCTGACCCTACTGCTTGAAAATAGTGATCGGGAATGCGCCCCAGAGTCGCCGCCGCATCCACCACGGTCACGCCCATGCCATCTCGTCGAGCTACATTGGCAGCTCCGCCCTCTGGAAAGAAGCCATCCATTTGGCTGATTAATCTCCCTAGGGCGATCGCATCTGAGTAATCGCCATCACCGCTGACCCCGATCAAGCAGACGCTGGGGTGAAAGTCATGGGCTGACCAGATGGCAGATAGGTTTCGCTCTGGGATGACCAGACAGAGAGGCAGTTGCAGGGCAGAACAGACATTGGCAAACGCTCTGCCCGTGTTGCCAGCCGAGGCAATCACCAGCGTTTGTGAATGATGTGCCGGAATTCTGGCTAGAACAGGAGGTGCTTCTAGTTCTTTGAATGAGCAGGTGTTAAGCGCTGCCCCCCGTTCAGGGAAATATCCGCTAAAGCTGATCACCAGATGGTCGAGCCCGAGATGGGCTGCAAGTTTCTCGCTTTGATAGGTGATGGGCTTTCCGGGGATATCTAACCAGCGCTCGACGGGGAGCCAGTCGGCATAACGAAACACACCCGGCAGATCAGGATTGACGCTCAGCGTTTGAGCAGAATAGATGGCACGCAGCAGAGACGGGGCATGGGGGCGATCGCACTTGAGACGAAAGGGATCAGGAGCATACTCTGCTCCGCACAAGGTACAGCGAAGGACATGATTGGGCATATGATCTCTGTGACCTAAAATTGTAGGTCTTCAATCCAATTCTTTTGTATGGTCGTCGGTTGAATGCGCGCTAGCAGCTCAAAGACCAGAATATACCACACGAAATTCTTGTTCGAAATGATGCATCAGACGCTATAAGAAAGTGTCCATTGTCTACAATTTTTGTCAAACGGATGCTGTTTCAGCACTCATGGCGTGGCGATTCTATATACAAACCTGAGCCCGTAGGGCTATAAGGATGCAAAGCCAACAAAAAGCCGCTCTCACTG
>DBGGTD010000268.1:0-2044 GCA_051162585.1 Elainellaceae cyanobacterium | reverse complement strand
CGATCGCTCTCCATATTGGTCAACTGCAACATCGACCGCTTCTTTCAGCAAATTTTCGGCTTGTTGAGAAAGCCCAGTCGGAAAAATCTGAGGTGATGCTTTCCACGTCTTAATTTTCTGACCACTGCCCGGCGTAAATCCTTTTCCTTTGCTGCGACTGCCTCCACCCGGCACCTTCGTCACTGAAAATGTGTCTTCATCCTCGGGCTTGACAATGCGAGGCATCAGATACTCACGGACCTTGAGGCGAGCCATGTAGTCAGCATTACCGCCCAAGATGATGTCAGTTCCGCGCCCTGCCATATTAGTGGCGATTGTCACCGCACCTTTTCGCCCGGCCTGAGCAATAATCTCTGATTCTCGCTCAACGTTTTCGGGCTTGGCGTTGAGCAAATTATGCGGAACTTTAAGCTCGCTCAACAGCGTCGAGAGCAATTCTGACTTTTCAACGCTAGTTGTCCCAACCAACACAGGGCGACCCAGCTCGTGCATTTCTGCACATTCTTGCGCCACCGATCGCCACTTTGCTTCTTCAGTCTTATAGACCACGTCAGACAGATCAACGCGCCCAGTAGGCCGATTGGTGGGAACAACCGTGACTTCTAGTTCATAAATTTTTTCAAACTCTGCTTCTTCCGTCTTCGCAGTTCCGGTCATGCCAGCCAGCTTCGGATAGAGCAAAAAGAAATTTTGATAGGTAATCGTTGCTAGTGTCTGGGTTTCAGGCTGAATTTCGGTGTGTTCCTTCGCTTCGATCGCCTGATGCAAGCCATCGCTCCAGCGACGACCGGGCATTACCCGCCCCGTAAACTCATCCACAATCACCACTTCGCCATTGCGGACAATATAGTTTACGTCTTTAATAAATAGCTCTTTCGCCTTAATCGCATTGAATATGTAATGTGCCCACGGATCTTGGGGATCAAACAAGTCATCAACTCCCAAAAGCCGTTCAGCTTCAATGTAGCCCTCGTCAGCTAGGAGCACGTTTCGAGCTTTCTCATCGACCTCGTAGTGCCCATCGTCGTCTTCATCCTCTTTCTTAGTGAGGGATGTTGCAACTTCTGCCGCCTTAATATATTTTTCGCTGGGCCGCTCAACCTGCCCTGAGATGATCAGAGGAGTCCGAGCCTCGTCAATGAGAACCGAATCAACCTCGTCAATGATGCAGTAATTAAATGGACGCTGCACAACATCTGCCATGGACGTTGCCATGTTGTCTCGCAAATAATCAAACCCCAACTCGCTGTTGGTGCCGTATGTGATGTCACAGGCGTAGTTTTTGCGACGCTCGGCTGGACTCATGCCCTGCTGAATCAGGCCAACGCTCAAGCCTAAGAAACGGTGAACTTGCCCCATCCACTCGGCATCTCGTCGTGCCAAATAGTCGTTGACGGTAACGATATGGACGCCCTTACCCTCAATCGCATTCAGATAGGCCGGGAGGGTTGACACCAGCGTTTTTCCTTCGCCGGTTTTCATCTCTGCAATCTGCCCTTCATGCAGCACCATGCCACCCACTAACTGCACGTCAAAGTGCCGCATACCAAGTACCCGCCGTGCTGTTTCACGGACGACCGCATACGCTTCTGGCAACAGCGAATCGAGAGACTCGCCCTTTTCGATTCGCTGTCTAAACTCTGCCGTCTTACCCGCCAATTCTTGATCGGATAGAGGCTGAATCTCTTCTTCTAAAAGATTAATTTCAACAACGTCGGGTCGGTACTTCTTGAGCTTTCGCGCGTTGGGATCGCCCAGTATATTCTTCAACAGCATGGCAGGAGAACAATTAACAGACAGTGAGGTTACTCGATTCAGCGTACTCTCATCCTATCACCTGCAATCCGAGCAAGCAGGGTGAGGACATTACGAATGCAGCTCGCCATCAGGATGCGTCCTGCCAGTCGGAGGTTAGCTGCCGAAAGTTGAATTGGTCTGCGGCGGGGTGACAGGTGATGCAGGTCGTCAAGCGAGTAGGTCGATCTAACTCGACATTGGGGTGGAGAATTTTGAAATACCGAGAATTATCGACTCGATAGGGCAC
>DBGGTD010000267.1:0-3500 GCA_051162585.1 Elainellaceae cyanobacterium | reverse complement strand
ACCTCCCAAGGCTCCTAAATCTGCTGCGAAACCATCGACAAAGAGTGCAACCGTCTCTCAAAAACCGATCGCTAAGGGCAAGAAGTCGAGCGACTGGCAACCCTATGTTCGTAAAGAATATCGCGATCGCTCATTGCCACAGTCAGTCTTAGCGGTGCTTCAAGACCATCCTAGAGAAGTGGTAGAAGTGCCCAGCATTATTGATGCCATCTTTGTAGACGATATTCCCAAACCTGCCCGCACCAGGGCGCGCGATCGCCTATCTAATGTGTTGTCGGTAGGCTTGAGAAACAAAAAGTGGTATCGCGGAAAGACCGGGCTATATAGTGTGTCGAAAGAAGTGGCAGATGCAAGCCGAATCTCATAAATCGGTCAATTGACTCGTAAGAGATTCGAGAATAGCGGATACCTGCTATGGAATAGTCCAAAGCAGGAGTTTGCTATGTCACTCTTAACTATCCACGCATCTACGTTCCTCTATATTTCTCCGTACCTGCCTTAACGAATTGATTGCGGCATCGAGAGCTAGAGAAGATATCCTAGAACTAGAGGATGCAAATTTGTAGCTCAAGATACAGGCGGGTAACTATGTCCAAAGAGAAGGTACTTCAATTCTTCACCAAGGCAGCCCAGGATGAGCAGCTAAAACGCGAGCTTCAATCCGTTGCTAGTAAGAATGAACTAGTTGATTTGGGGCAAAAAGAGGGATTTCAGTTTTCTCCTGATCATGTTGAAGACGCCATTGATGCGTTAAAGCAGCAGCCAGGCTTCTTTAGAACTTTAGCTGAAGCTGTGCTCGAGATTTTCAGCCCAGAACACGACAATTATCCGACAACAGGAACTCAACCATTCAGCGGCGAACCAAACCGGAATCGGTAATCAGTCGTAATCAATAACGTAATCAATAAAAGGATGGGGCTTACGTCGTTATCGATCCAAGAGCTGAATGATATTGGCGTGAAAGGAATGCAGTTGCTTTTCGATGCGCTGATTTGCTCAACCTGTTACCCAAGTTGACTGGTAAAACCTGATAGGGCGTAAGTCCCGATTTTAAGCTAATTAGCTATGGTTTGAATTGCACTCTATATCAGAACGATGTCTCCCAATTTATTCCGACAATCACTGAGGCGTTTCATCTTAAATGGAGTATGGGGCTGTGGGGCATGGACATTGCTCACGCTCAACCTAGGGTGTCGTATGTCGCCTAACTCGTCATCGATTGCTGATAGCCCATCCCCAGTTCAATCTGTACCTCAGGCAACTCAGTCTTCTCCATCCTCCGAATCGACGCCGTCTCCCCAATCGACTCCATCGCCTGAAAGCACGGTTCCGCAAGTCGCCCAAAGCCCTTCCCCCCCTCCAATCGAGCCGCCGACCTCGTCTGGACAATTGTTGCCAGATCCAATGCTAAGACAATGGCAGCCTCTATCGGAGAGCCTATTTGCGTTTGGAGAAATGACGGTGACACCCAACGAAATCAGGTGGAGTGAAGTAGGAGCAACTAACTATACGGTCGTATCTCAAACCGATCAGGAATATCTGTTAAGTCTCAATCAGCCACTCGTCTTAGGTGGCACGGCCTATTCGATTGTGGGGCTAATGCTTGACTCGCTGGAGCAAGGCGAAGGAACCCCCGATGTAGAAGTTGCCTTCTATAAAGATGAAAATGCGATGCAGCAAGGCAGCTATTCAATCTGGGGAGTGTATTTTGCTGACTAGACTTTGCTGATTAGAAATGAGAACCAGATGCAAAGTTCGGCCTTGCTGAAGATTCGGAATAAATGTGGCGGGTTCATACGTCTTGTCAGGATGATTGGGGAGCAGCAACTGTTGCCTATCGATAGAGCGGTATAGGCCATATTCCGCACTATTCTAAAGGCTGTGTACGTTGACGATAAATTTATGAAATTGATAGAATCCCTCAGACAATCTGCGCTCTTATTCTGTAGTGCGATCGCCCTAGTGGTGTCTCTCCCAGCCCTGGCAAAGTCACCTCCATACATTGATCTAGATCACGATACAGACGCCTTTCAAAATCGAGACGTGAGTGAGAGTTCGATTCGAGTGTCTGTCAGCTATCAACCGCCTAACGAAAGCGACGAACTAGAGAATCTGTACTATGAAATTTCTTATGACGATACTGTGCAACTAGAAGCGTCTCAATCCACCTTTTATCGAGGCAGTGTCAGTCTTCGTGATTTAGACCAGAATGGAATACCAGAAGTAATCGTTGAAACCTACACAGGGGGAGCCCATTGCTGCACCTCATTTATCGTGTATACCTGGCAAGATAGTCAGTTTGAGGAAACTCATCTGGACATGTTAGACGGGGGTGGCGGAACGTTTCACGATCTCAATGAAGATGGGTCGCAAGAGTTTTCAACCTATGACAATGCGTTTCTCTATGCATTTAGTTCGTATGCAGGGTCGTATCCTCCATCCGTGATTCTGACCTTTCAAGAGGGGGAGTTCCGCGATACGACTCACAGATACGAACAAATCATGCGATCGCGCGCCTGGAGCATGTTTCAAACTCTGGAGTCTGCTGAGTCAGAGGGGTATGAAGTAAATGGGATTTTAGCCGGATATGTGGCTCAGAAAATTTTGTTAGATGAATATGAAAGCGGCTGGGAGATCATGCTGGCCCGATACGACCGCACGTCTGACTGGGGGCTAGATATTTTGGATGACCAGGGTAATGTAATTGGGCGCCACCCTGACTTTCCAACCGCGCTGCGGGCATTTTTAACGGAGCTTGGATATCTGACTGAACAAGGCGACGCAAACCCGACGGTGAGCCGTATGGGGCAGAACTCCTAGAGAATTAGGAAGACTTAGGTGCTCCGCACGCGCTGGCGTGCTTGGATTTCGTCGAGCTTGGCGTCGGGGATTGCTTGGATTAGTGTGCGCGTGTACGCCTTCTGAGGATGGTTGTAGACCTCGTCCGCTGGACCAATTTCCTCAAGTCGTCCTTGATTCATCACCATAATGCGATCGCTTGCGAATTTCACGACGCTTAAATCATGGGAAATAAAGATGTAGGTCAGCCCAAACTCTTTCTGCAAGTCTTTGAGCAAATTGAGTACTTGTGCCTGCACCGAGACATCTAAGGCGGATACAGACTCGTCGCAGACAATAAAGCGAGGCTCGCAAGCAAGGGCACGGGCGATACAAATACGCTGACGCTGCCCCCCTGAGAATTCGTGGGGCATGCGAGACAGAGCATCTGCCCCCAACCCAACTCGCTCCAGCAAATCAATAGCTTTGGCGCGGCGATCGGTGTTTGAGTGTCCTAAATTGTGGATGACCATCGGCTCTATCAGGGCAGCCCCGATTGTTTGCCGCCCGTCTAGCGACCCATAGGGGTTTTGGAAGATGATTTGCATAAAGCGGCGCAGGGAGCGCAAGGGGCGATCGCCCATTTGCAAGATTGAATGACCATCGAAGTTGATCTCGCCGGATGTGGGCTCAATCAGCCGCAGCAAGCACCGACTCAGGGT
>DBGGTD010000266.1:0-2415 GCA_051162585.1 Elainellaceae cyanobacterium | reverse complement strand
ATTCCTCCCGATCAGGTTGATCCTAACGATCCGCGTGATCCAGAAACGGGTCAGCCCTTATCCGTCTTCTACGAGAAGATGTCGAAGTCAAAGTATAACGGCGTTGACCCGGCTGACGTATTGAGAAAATATGGCGCCGACACAGCACGGATGTTTATTCTCTTCAAAGCTCCGCCAGAGAAAGATTTGGAGTGGGATGATGCAGACGTAGAGGGGCAATTCCGGTTTCTCAACCGGGTGTGGCGGCTCGTGACTGAGTTTGCCGCTCAAGGAACGGTAGCAGCCTCAAATGGCGGAACCTTGACGAAGCCTGAGAAGGATCTCCGTTATGCTATCCACTATGCGATTCAAGAAGTCAGCGATGACTTAGACGGCGACTATCAGTTTAATACGGCAGTTTCCGAGCTGATGAAGCTCAGCAATGCGTTGTCAGATGCATCCTGCACTCAGTCTCCAGTTTATGCAGAGGGCACTCAAACGCTGCTGTTGCTTCTAGCGCCGTTTGCTCCACATGTTACGGAAGAGTTGTGGCACATTTTGGGGCATACGGATTCCATTCATCGGCAGACCTTTCCTACGGTTGATCCAGATGCGTTAGTCGTCGATGAAATTACTCTCGTGATTCAAATCATGGGCAAAACGCGCGGCACAATTCAGGTTCCAGCCCAAGCTAGTAAGGCTGAGCTTGAAACCTACGCCCGCAAGTCTGAGGTGGCTCAGCGGTATATTGGCGAGAAGGACGTGAAAAAAGTCATTGTTGTACCAGGAAAGCTGGTGAACTTTGTGATTGCAAATTAATGGTCTGCCAGATGCGCGAGAATTAAGAGACGGATTTGCAACCTCTCATGATCCAAACGAAACCCAGATTTTTGAGCTTTGATGACTATCTCTCCTACGACGATGGGACAGATCATCTGTATGAACTCTTCAATGGAGAGCTGATTGAAGTGCCCCCCGAATCTGGAGAAAACGTGGCGATCGCCACGTTCTTGTTGTTACAGTTTGCGTCGATTGTCGGACATTTACGAGTTCGCAGGCATGGACTAGAACTAGAAGTTCTAGGAGAACCGAAGAACCGCTATCCTGATTTGACCATCATTCGCCCAGAGCATATTCAGCAGCTCAAGTCACGCAACACCATTCGGTTATCGATGGCTCCGCCTCTGCTGGTGATTGAAGTCGTCAGCCCTGGTGAGCTGCAGGGTGAGCGTGACTACCGAGCCAAGCGGCAGCAGTATCAAGATATCGGCATTCCTGAATACTGGATTGTTGACCCGGCTGCGCGCCAGGTGACCGTATTGCATCTAAAGGGCGATGTTTATACAGAAGTTGGAGTAGTTCGAGAGAATGGGGCGATCGCCTCGTTGGAGGTGCCTCAGGTGAGCGTGATGGCGGAGCAAGTCTGGGAGAGTCAGTCGTAAGGAGGGGCGTATGTCGATGGTTCTAAATCTGCATCCGTTGATTGAGCTGACTCATGAGCAGTTTGCAGCACTTTGCCACCATAACCAAGATTTGCGGCTGGAACGCACTGCGACTGGAGACTTGGTGATTATGCCACCTACTGGAGGAGAAACGGGGCGACGAAATCTGAACCTGGCAAGTCAGCTCTGGCTATGGAATCAGAGGTCGCAGTTAGGGGAGGCGTTTGACTCATCCACCGGATTTACGTTGCCCAATGGGGCGACCCGCTCTCCTGACGCCGCTTGGGTCACGAAAGCTCGATGGCAGGCGCTTACCTCTGAGCAGCGCCGCTCATTTATCCCGCTGTGCCCTGATTTTGCCGTTGAGCTACTTTCTCCCAGTGATACGCTGCCCAGCGTCCGCCCGAAAATGCAGGAGTATTTGGAGAATGGGTTGCGGCTGGGCTGGTTGATCGACCCGACGACGAAACGAGTTGAATGCTATCGGCCTGATGATACGGTAGAAGTGCTGGAAAACCCTAAGGAACTCGTGGGCGATCCGGTTTTACCAGGTTTTGTTTTAGACCTATCGGATATTCTCGTCTAAGTACCTCGGCACAATTAAAAACCAAATCCAAACCCCTGCGCTGCCCGCCGAGCGGGCAGCGCAGGGGTTTATGGGGTCTATAGTTAATTGTGACCACCGACTTAGGCTAGATTTTCAGCTAGGGCGATCGCTCCCCAGAGAGGTGCACCGTCGCCTAATGCTGCCGGAATAATATCAAACGCAATCTCAGGGAGAGTGGTTTTATAAGCGGTTTCTCGAACAGTGTGCCAAAAGTGTTTTCCTGCTTTGGTGACACCTCCCCCCAACACCACACCTTGAGGGGAAATCAGATTTGCGGCATTGCCAATCGCCACACCAATTGCCCAGCCTGCCCGTTTAATTAGCAATTGAGCAACTTCATCTCCACGGTTAGCGGCTTCGCTGATGTGCTGAGCGGTGATGGTGGAG
>DBGGTD010000265.1:0-3714 GCA_051162585.1 Elainellaceae cyanobacterium | reverse complement strand
TCCGCCGAGTCGAGGATTTGGAACTGGTCGTCGTTTTGCGAGATTTCGTCGCCATAGGAGTTTTCCGTCGCGCTCATTGCACCATGCATTGCCAATAGTGTAATCTGAATCCCCACTTGGGGATAAATGCAATACAGGTTTTATCTTATTGAGGGGGCGATCGCAGGTTTGTGTGTAGAGCCCCGGCGCCAGGACTCTACACACGTTTAACGCCCTAGCGCGACAGCGTCATGAAGTATACCAATACTGCATTTCTAGGATTTCTAGCGTTTTTGGGTGGGCTGCTGACCTGGTTCTTCAAAAGTATCTAGATGATGCCAAGATGATGGCGCGGGAGATGGTGCGCCAGGAGCTAAACCAGCAACTTTCGCCGCTCATTGAAGCAGAGATACAGCATGTGGTGCGATCGCTTCAAGTCGAGCGAGTAATCGGCGCTACGGTTGTGGACTATTATGTCGTATCTACTTCAGAGGAAAAGCCCACCGTTTGCCCAACTGACCATTCAGTAGAGCATTGCATTCATTTTCTGGAAAACTTGTCTGTGTGTTTAGACCAATAATCAGAGCAATCAACCGCTTTTGACGTACACGCCCGCGTCGGATGAACAGCGCACTTCAAGTAAGGACTCTGGTTAAAAAATCGGCAGTTTGAACAGGGGATTTGACCTGCTGGACTATGAGACGTATACCAATCTCGGAGGCGCGTCAACGAAACCACTTTTACCCCGTATGTGATCGTCCAGGCGATCGCAATGAACCCTATCAAAAACGCCCACTCTCCTGCTGCTGGCGGCTTCGCCGGTGTGGAGGAGGGTTGAATCAACTCTGGCAATGCAGATGAAGAATTAGTATTACTAGAACTTTGATGCGGCTCGTCGTGTTGCTGAGACAGATATTGCTGAGATAAATAGCGTTGAAAACTACGCATTGATCTATATCGTATTAAGGGGAAACATATATGAAATAGGAGCAATCTCTCCTAATCCGTCAGAAGTAGTTTGCTCAGTAAACTATAGTCTTCGGGCCAGAATCGTTAGAATAGGAGTCTTCAAACTCTGTCCAAACTCTGATTTAGGCTCTGATATTCATGCTCTGATATAGATGTATCTTAGATGCAGCGATACGTGCTTCTATCGGGGGGTATGGAACCTCAGAGACGCCTCTATCTAGAGGCATAAGCAGTATGGTAAACATCACACCTGATCTTAGAACGACAGCAACGCCTTGACCAACCTCAGTTGTTAATCATGCGTTCGATGCAAAACTTTTGAGAATTATCTCTTTCCTGCGATCGATGTAGCACTTTAATAAATGTTGGTAGCGTAATTTTGACATTGTTCATTATTGCAGCATAAAAATTTTGGAGACGCAAAATGCAGAAGTATGAATGCACGGTATGCGGCTATATTTATGATCCTGAAGCGGGTGATCCCGATGGTGGCATCGAGCCTGGAACAGCATTTGACGATATTCCCAATGATTGGGTTTGCCCAAGCTGTGGTGCTAGCAAGTCTGATTTCAAGCCCGTCCAATAGATAAATTCACAGAAATATTCTTATTGATGGGCTCATCTGAGCGGCATTTCTAGATAGAAAATGCGTGCTCCGGAGAATCTTCTGCATACCCTAAATCATCCATAAATCATCCATATAGTAATTGCTAATTGCGTCAAGCACATACCGCTATAAATCGGCCATAAACTTGGAGAACACCATGAAAATAAACATAGGCGCCCATCATCGCTTTAAGTGGATATTTCCGGTTGGGTTATTTGGTATCGTGTCAAGCGGCGTTTTGATTTACCCAATGACAGCAACTCGGGCAAATGCCGACTCTCGCATTGCTCAGATTAATCCATGCCCCTCACTCTACTATGAAGAACCCTTCAATTCCAATATTCCTGCGCCACCGTCATGCCCTCCTAATGCAGTAGGAAATCGAGATTTTGCTGAGCCAGAAATTCAAAACCCAGTGACTCCATCTCCTGAGACTCTTCAAGATCCTGTGACCATGATCACTACCAGCCCTGAATCGGTTGATATTCGCCTCGTCAACGAAACCGGAACGATGATTATATATCAGTCGATTGGTGACACTGAGCAGCGGATGCTTGAGGGCGGAAGTGAAACAGTGCTGCGAGATATAGAGACTCCAGTGACGGTAACCTTCACTCGCCCCGACAGTGGATTACTAATGGCTCGTCCTGAATTCAACATAGAATCTGGCATCTTAGACGTCATCTTAGATGAAACGGCGAGCCTCGATGAAGATGATAATGCCATTACTATTCAAGAAAGCGGTGAAGTTTATCTCAATTAGGTGTAAGGCTCTGTTGCTATACAAGCATAGCCTTGCGCGCTCTCGTTAGGACGTCGAAACGATCTCAAGAGCTTCACATGAACTGATTCAGCTTCGATTCTAATTCTTTGTTAAGCTCTTGGAGTTGCTGATAGATCTGATAGTTCTCGATCGCCATTGCTGCCCGATCCGCGAAAATGGAAACCAGCTTTACATCGTTGCAATCAAAATGACGTACATGCTCGTGAAACGAGCAAATGGTTCCAATGATCTCACCCGTTGAGATTCGGAGCGGCACGCCAAGGTATGCTAGGTAGCCATCAGGTGGGTTGCCATAATCTTTGCAGACTACAGCATCATCGACGAATAGTGGGTTCCCGGTGTGAACCACATATCCTGTTAAGGCTCCATGCAAACTGTAGACTTGATCAGAAGCAGGGCCAATATCAATACTGCTTGCCAAAATGCGCTCATCATCTTCATGGCAGAGCGTGACGACCGACCAATCGAGGTTAAGCAGCTCGCTTACGGCTAGAGCAATTTGCCTTAAATAAGGCTTCAGCTCGCCGCTGCGATAGCTTAATACCGACAAGATTTCGACAATGCGTCTTTCTCGACGATGGCGATCGCACAATTGGCTGGCTGCTAAAAATTGATAGTCTAAATCACTGAGGCTTTTCCCAACTGTCCACGCTTGAGCATCATACAGGTCTTGTTCTTGTAGAAGTTGAGATTCATCTTGATAGCCTGAATACACCCACGTTTCTAGAGCGTCTGAATAAGGGCGTAGGTTGGCGAGCTGTCGCTTGACCCAATCGAGATTAAATATTTCGCTATAAATCCGATTGCGAACGATGAGCCTATCACCCGAGCGAACCACTAATCCTGACAAGGTCAGAGGCATCCATTCATCTGCCTCGCCAGTCAAATCGAGGGACAAACCTCTATTTGAACAGAGAATCTGCTGATAGATGCCCAAGAGTCGTCCAGCTTGGGCAGAATTATGGATCAAAAGATTTCGAATTGTGCGGAGATGCTCGGGTTCATCTTGAACTTCCCAATGCTGAATGACATGCGAACGAATCAAATCCTCGATCCAACTCGCTTCTGCTCCAGGTGGAATGTCGATGGGTGAATCCTTCAACTGTCTGTCAGACTGCTGCACAAGGCGACAGATTTTCTGCGTCAGGAAGGGTTGTCCTTCCGTCCATTGCAAGATTGCGGCAAGCACCATCTGAGGAGTTTCAACTACGCCCGCAAGCCCTTGCAACAGGGGTTTAGCCTCTTCGAGCGTAAAGCCGGGAAGAGCGATCGCAGTGCCAATGTTAAACGGGGTTCGTCTTGAATCTGCGATGAGTTCATGGGGAGATGCTGCTCCAAAGAGCGCCCACGTCAATTGCATATATGCCGGATACTC
>DBGGTD010000264.1:0-5129 GCA_051162585.1 Elainellaceae cyanobacterium | reverse complement strand
CTGGTCGACTCAACTCTGAGGCTGGTTGACTCAACTCTCAGGCTAGTCAGCTCAACTTTCAGGTTAGTCAGCTCAACTCTCAGGTTAGTTAGCTCAACTCTCAGGTTAGTTAGCTCAATTCTGAGGCTGGTCGACTCAACTCTGAGGCTGGTTGACTCAACTCTCGATGCTAGGTCGGCTCAGCTCTCAGGTTAGTCAGCTCAACTCTCAGGTTAGTCAGCTTGACTCTTAAGCTAGTCAGCTTAACTCTGAGGCTGGTCGACTCAACTCTGAAGCTAGTCAGCTCAACTCTGAGGCTAGTCAGCTTAGCTCTCAGGCTAGTCAGCTCAGATCTCAGGCTAGTCGGTTGAGCGGAGTCGAAACCGGGTTGATGGGTACGTTATTTAGGCGCAGATCTCTGATGAGGTTTGGTTATGAAGTTTGGACTATGGGATTGAGCGTTTTTCGGTAAGTCTGCCATTCGGCAAGCGCCTCTGGATTCGCATCTGCACTGCGCTTGAGCAAGACGATGCCATCGTTAAAGCCGATGATGCCATAGCCATTCCGCTCAACTAGGCGATCGAGCCGGGGCAAATATCGCTCTAGCTCTTGGCGATCGTCGGCAAAGGCAACCTGATACTGTTCTAGCTGCCAAATATCAACAAGCACATAGTCTACCCGGAGGTCCTCACCGGCGTCATTGCGGAGTTTCAATGCAGGAAATCGGACAATTTCTCGACGACTCGATAGATGGGGAACGAGGTGTGTGGTGGCAGAAACGCTCGCATCAGCCGGAATCTCATCCATGAGCGATCGCGCGGATTCCACGTGCTCCCACTGGCGCGGCAGGGTGACATAGACTTGAGGCTCAAATGAGTCGGGGATAATGAACGAGAGAGCCCGGTTTGGGTTAGACGTCATGGTAAAGAGCAGAGAAAGCCCGATGCAACCCAGCCAGACGCGCCGAAATGTGGGAGTGAGCCGTGGATGCGCTGACCACCATAAAATCGTGCCGTAAAACAAAGCAGGCACGATGTTGAGGGCGTATCGAAGATTGATCGACAGCGCGATACTGTCATCTCGGATGAACAACTTCAGGAATGAAAAAGCAGTCAGACACCAGGCTGCTGGAGAAATCGCTGGAATGAATGCCAAAGGAAGCCACTGCCCCAGCAGATATTTGAACGTTCGTCCCCAGGGCGTCACCAGATCGGTGAGCAATTGCCCAGGGTTGGTCAAGATTCCCCAAATTACGTCAATCGTTGATGCCTCGTCTCCTTCGATGTAGGGGCCAAACTGCTCGATCATGAACCGCCGAGAGATGTCGTCAGAAAACAGCGGCATAATCAGATTAGTCAACAGCAGCATGTATCCCAGACTGATCGTGCAGACTGCTAGCCCAACTTGAGGATATCGCCTGCTCAAAATGAGGTAGAAACCCACGCCAAACAGCACGACCCCCGTGTCTTCTCGAATCGCTAATACCAAGACAACAAACAGCCAAAAGACCCACCACTGCCGCTTCTCAAGGGCTAACAGCGCGCTAAACAAAAACAGGGGAAGCTGAGAAAGGTCGTGAAAATTGGCAAGCGTCGGGCCAATGACAGCATTTGCGGCATAGAAGCTGGCAGTGATGAGCGTAGAGCGTTCAGGCTCAAGGTATTGACGCGCGAGGCGATACAGCACGAGCCCCGCAGCGGTCATCAGCGTCACTTGCAATATCAGCAGCGTAACGTGGGATGGAATGAGCGCGTAAAGGGGCAGCCAGAGGATGAGCGCAGGGGTAAAGTGCTGACCGAGCCGATGATAAAAAACAGTCGGCACATCGCCATCATGAACTACTGGCGTGGATAGGGTGGAAGATAACGAACTCTGGAACAGTCTGCCGTGGGTGCCATTCCAGAACAGTTGATTGAAAATGCCTTGGTCAAATGAAACATAGGCAGGATACATGCTGTAGTGACGATGGATAAGCAGAATCACCATCACCACCCAAAACAAAATAGCTGTGGCGATCGCCCCTTTACTGATGCCAACTATTTCGTTGCGTCCCAGCCATGTTTTCGCCAGTTTCCCCATCGCGGTTGCCTTGTCGTAATCAGACCTTAGTATATAGCTTTACGCTTTCGCGTTAGGATGCTGAGCATGAGTGCGATCGCCATAAGTCTCTCCTTAATATCTCTATTCATTTGGATTTATCTGCTCTGCTATCGAGGGCAGTTTTGGCAAACTCGTCAACATCTCGAAGCGATATCTCTGCCCTTCTCTGATTCTCAAGCCGTGACCTGTCCGTCTATTACCGTCGTCATCCCAGCTCGCAACGAAGCTGATGTCTTGCCGACTACCGTGCGATCGCTCGTTGCCCAGCGCTATCCTGGCAATCTCGATATCATCGTCGTTGACGACCACAGCACCGATGGGACGGCAAACGTTGCTCAGCAGGCTGCTGAGGAGATTGACACGCAGCTTGGTTTTCCGCGTACTCTCCGCATTCTCCATGCTGACCCCCTGCCCGCTGGATGGACGGGCAAACTCTGGGCACTCGAACAAGGCACCCAATACGCTTTGAACCAAACGCCAGACCCTCAGTTTATTTTGCTCACCGATGCCGACATTGAACACGATCCAGACAATCTGTATCGACTCGTGACCCAAGCGCAGCACGACTCTCTCGATTTGGTCTCCATCATGGTGAGGCTGCGCTGTCAGAGTGTCTGGGAAAAACTCTTGATTCCAGCATTTGTGTTCTTCTTTCAGAAACTTTATCCGTTCTCATGGGTAAATAATCCCCAGAAACAGACTGCCGCTGCCGCCGGAGGATGCGCTCTGATTCGCCCCGCTGCTCTCAAGCGGATTGGAGGCATTGCCGCAATTCGTCACGCCTTGATCGATGATTGTGCGCTGGCAAATGCAGTAAAGTGGACAGTTCAAGAGCGCGAAGTCCGTCCGTCTGCCCAGTCTCTTCCTCGATTGCTCCATCCACCCATCCGGTCTATTCACCCCATCTGGCTAGGGCTCAGTTCTCTGACCTGTAGCCTGCGGCCTTATCCTGACTTGAAGACCATCTGGGATATGGTGGCACGCACCGCCTATACCCAATTGCATTATTCGCCGCTGTTATTGCTAGGGACGCTGCTCGGCATGACGTGGGTTTATCTGGTGCCGCCTCTGAGCGCGATCGCCGGGATGGTGACAGGGCAATGGGGCCTATTTGCAGTCGGGCTTTCTACCTGGCTATTGATGGCGATCGCCTACGTCCCCATTCTCCGGTTTTATAGAGTGCCATTGGCATATGCTGCCTGCTTACCTGCGATCGCGTTTCTGTATACGCTGATGACCCTGGATTCAGCGCGGCGTCACTGGCAAGGGCGGGGCGGGGCGTGGAAAGGTCGAGTCTATCAATAAGACAAATCGCTAGCGGTTAGCGAAACTGGGAGGCAGCGACGCGAAGACTTGAGCGATTCGGTGTTCGAGAGCATTGAGTCCTACTAGTGAGCCTCGAATCAATCGCAGAGCCGCTATTGGATGGGTGATGAACTCTTTTGCCAGAGGTAGCGGTTGGAGATTGCCCTGGGCATCAATGGCAGAGTTTAAATCAGGCAGGTCATGGGAGCAGTCATCGCTGACGACTCGTAACATCGCCACCTTCATCTCCCACTGATGTAAAAGGGCTAAGGCGGCATGACCTTCCATATCCACGATGTCAGCGTGATGGGCGCGCCCAAGCTCACGTTTATCAGATGCCGACCAAATTAGGCGATCGCTCGTCAAGGCATTCACGAGATGAACCTGAGGCGCTAATGCCTGCATAAGAGCATCGGTTAAGGGGCGATCGCACTGGATAAACCCAACATCGGCAGAGGCGTACTCAGAAAGTGTCATGCAGCTCCGACACACCACCACATCCCCAATATGGAGATTAGGAGATAGGCTACCGCATACTCCCGCTACAATCACAGATTCTCCTGCTTCCCATGAATGGTGATGGCGATAGTGTTCTAGGTGCGATCGCAGAGATGAAGCCCCTATCGGTATAGGGCAGACCCAATCCAGTGGAACTCCAACTCGGCTCAGGCCGCGACGCACCGCCCGATATTCTGCCCCCTGGGGCACTAAAATCATCATCGGCTAGCAGTGTGCGCTTGAGTTAAGCATGGTGGTATGGGGAGCGCCGCGCTCCATACCACTATCTCTACACTTGGCGCAATTACAAGTTGCTCTAATCATGCCAGCCGTCGCGACGAATTGCTGCTGAGATACATTCGTCGCTGCTGAAGAACCTGGCTATACAGGTCTTCAAGCTGAGCAATATTGCGGCTGAGCGTGTAGCGATCGAGCACGCGCTGGCGGGCTTTTTGCCCAAGCACGTCGGTAAGTTCGGGGTGATCGCGGCAAATTGGGAGCAGTGTCTGGAGTTGGGTTGACACTCGATTTGTGCTCATAATAATGCCTGCCCCTTCAGACAAAACCTCACCATCTGCTCCGGCGTCGGTTGCCACACACGCCACCCCACACGCCATCGCTTCAAGCAATGATAACGACAACCCCTCGACTAATGACGGCAGAATAAACACATCGGCTGCCCGCAGAATGTTAATGCGTTGCTGCTCGTCTGCAACAAATCCTAACCAATAGATTCCATGCTCTGAGGTATAAAACGGCATCAACGAAGGGACTAACGGGCCACTGCCCACTACTAATAGCTTGCTGTCAGCGCCCATATCTCGCTGTCGCCACGCTTTTAGCAGTGACTCCACATTCTTTTCGGATGCAATGCGCCCCTGATAGACAAACAGCCGCTTCGCCTTGAATTGAGCCTTAACCGACGAAATGCCAGGGTAGTATTTGTCGACATCCACTCCATTGGGGATGACTACGACCTTGTCAGCAGGAACTCCGAGTCGTACCAGCAAGTCTCGCTGAATATGAGAAAACACGATGACGCGATCGTAGTTTGCCAAAAAGGGGGCATACAGCTGATACGTAAGATGCTGAGTCCCTGATGTGAAGTTACGCCGCTTGAGGTCAAAGGGTGGATGAAAGGTGGCAATCAGCGGCAGATCGAGTTCTTCACAGATTTCGGGCAGCAAAAAGTCGAGCGGAGAAAGGGTCAACGAGGCGTGGACCAAATCGGGTTTGAGCTGCTGGAG
>DBGGTD010000263.1:0-2373 GCA_051162585.1 Elainellaceae cyanobacterium | reverse complement strand
TGGGAGCCTCGTTCTATGACCCGGCCATCGGCTAGAGTGAGAATCAAGTCTGCTGCCACAATTGTTGAAAGCCGATGGGCAATAACAATTACAGTTTTATCGACAACGAGGCGATTGATGGCATCTTGCACGGCCACTTCGCTTTCAGTATCTAACGCCGAAGTGGGCTCGTCTAGCAATATGATGGGAGCATTTTTGAGGATGGCGCGGGCAATGGAAAGGCGCTGACGCTCCCCGCCGGACAGAGCCCCGCCAATGTCACCAATGCGGGTTTCGTACCCCTGCGGCAGTCGGGTAATGAAATCATGGCAGTTGGCAGCTTGGGCAGCGGCTTCGACCTCAGTAGTGGTGGCATCGGGCTTCGCCATGCGAATGTTATTGAGAATGGTGTCGTCAAACAAATAGACATCCTGAAAGACGACTGAGATAGCCCGCATCAAATCGGCAGGTTCGACCTGGCGGATATCGACATTGCCAATGCGGATTGAGCCCTGTTGAACATCGGCAAAGCGGCTGATTAAGCGCGTGATGGTGGTTTTGCCGCTGCCGGAAGGCCCGACGAGGGCAGTCAGAGATCGCGCCGGGGCCTGAAACGACACGTCTTGCAGCGCCCATTCCGTTTGCTCGGCATAGCGGAAGGAAACCTGGTCAAAAGTGATGCCATATTGGGTTAGCTGAACCGGAGGTGCTTGCACTGGCAAAGCGGGAATGTCCATCACCGCTTCGATGCGCTCCAGGCCAATTTCCATTAAGTCGAAGACGCTGGTGAGGCCAATCAGTTGAGCGAGCGGTTCGGTGAATCGCAGGGCAATGACAATCAGCGCCAACAAAGCGGGTGTGGAAAGGCTGCCTTGCAAAATGAACAGAACGCCCAGGCCAATCACCACGAGAATACCGACCTCAACGAGGGTGGCCATTGTGATTAACGGCAAGCTAACAAGGCGCTGTCCTTGCGCTTGGGCGGCTCGCTGTTGCTCAAGAGCTGCTTGTAGCCGTTGGGAGCGCATACCCACTTGTTTCGTCGCTCGCAAAACGGGGAGCCCCTGGGCATATTCCACCACCCGTGAGACCGCATCAGCATTGGCGTCTGAGACCTCTCGCAGAGTGCTTTTGACTCGCGATCGCATCTGCCGATAAACCGGAATCGCCAACGGAAACGTGACCAGCAGCGCCACGGCTAACCGCCAGTCAATCCATAGGGTGACGAGGACGATCACCAAGGGCACCACCACCGTCTGAATCACTAGCGTAGACAGACTGCCAATCCACATCACCAACTCACTAACATTGCCACTCATGACCACGTTGAGATCGCCGGATCGCCGCCGATTTAGCTCCTGCAAGGGCATTCGTCGCAGTTGTTCGCCCAGGCGTAACCGCGTTTCATGGGCAACATCAGTAGAGATCAGCCAGCTAAAATCCAGCTCTTGCCAGCGAAGCAGTCCCTCGACAATGACCAGCACGCCAAACAGAGCTAGGAGCGACCAGACTCGCTGCGCTTCAATGGGTCGGGCCATGAGTGCTGACAGCAGCGGGAAGAATAAGGCAAAGATAATGCCTTGAAGAATGGAGGCAATGACGGATATGAGGAGCGCGTTTTGCAGTTGCGATCGATACGATCCGGCAACGTCCATCATGCGGCGATAGGTTTTGAGCATGGTAGGGAGTGAGGGAGTGAGGGAGTGGGGTGTTTTCGGATAACCTGTAGCGAGTACTTCAATCAATGTTTGGCAGGATACATTTTATCCATGAGCTGATTGAGGATCAGGCAGAGCATTCGGGTGCCAGTGCCCATGTGCCAAAATTGGTCAACTTCGTAAACTTGATGGGCTTGGACGGCTTTGAGCTGGTTCCACACCGGATGGCCGGAAAGTTGTTGAGAAAGGGGATGCCTGGAAGGGGGATAGGTTTGCACAAAAATGACATCGGGATTGATCGTCAGAATTTGCTGTAGTGAGCGGGTCATGAGTCCGGGCTCGCCTCGATGGTTTTCCGGTTCCGGCCAGGGGTAATGGGATAACGCTTGTAAAAGGCTGCCGACAGTCCCGCGATTGGTCTCAATCAAAAACTTGCCCAGCCAACAATTCAGGATTGAGCCGCCCATCATCAGCACTGTTTTGGGAGAATGGGCCGCACTGATGTGACGGTATGCTTCAAGACGTTGCTCCAGCCGCACGATCGCCCGCTCTGCCGCAGGGGTGCGATCGCACAAAACACCGACATCTCGTAATTGCTGCAGGGTGGTTGCATAGCTGCTGCCGCTCATCAGATAAACCGGAGCAATGTTATTCAAAAACGGTTTGTAGAATCGATGGGGAAAGGCCCACCCAATGATGAGATCGGGTTGTTGTTGCTTAATTTTATTGATGTTAG
>DBGGTD010000262.1:0-22298 GCA_051162585.1 Elainellaceae cyanobacterium | reverse complement strand
CAGCTACAATCCTATGTTGAACAACAACAATCCTTCTGTAACGGCTGCAATCCTATGTTGAACAACAACAATCCTTCTGTAGCAGCTACAATCCTATGTCGAACGATAACAATCCCTTTAGGATCAGGGATACGACCTTACACTAGCAATATTAATATCATATTTATTTCTAGATAGATTTACTTCTCCGAAAATATTTGCAACTTTGGGCAGACGCAACTGATGGGCAATTTGCGGATAATTCTAATGAGAATTTATAGGTCTGTGGCGATCGCCCTACGTCGGGTGTATCGAGTAGTAGATATCGAATCGTATTATCGTATTGAATTCAGCACGTTAACGACTTGACATGGATGTTCAATCTGCCTCGGAAACAGTTGACAAAGCAAAAGACGCGTTTCAGAAAGAAATGCCTCGCGTGCGTAGATTTGCACACTGGTGGAACAAGTTTGCCGCAGTCGTCATATCGGTTAATTTTATTCTGGTCTTGTTCAATGCGACTTATGTTCCGCTCAGAGACATCTATTGGCGATATTTTCCAGCTATCGTTACGATTTATGATCCAGTAAAAAATATCGAGCCTCATCCCGATACGCAACGATATTTGAATACCGTTGAGCAACTGGAGCAACAGCTTATATCAGAAGGATTAGAGTCTGGACAGACCGAGCAACTATTAGTTGAATTACGGCGGCAAAGTCGGACTCTCATCGAAGAAAATCCGTTTTTAGCAGCCAATAAGTTTGGAGCGTTTGAAACACTCAAACGCCGCATTCGCAGCCGGGTTGGTGCAGATTCGGCACAGGACGCCTTTTCTACCTTTTGGAGTCAACAGTATTTAGAACAAAACGGTTGGAATACGTCGCTGCAATTCTTTGAGGCACGATTGGTGCCCCTGTTGGAGTCCAACTATGCGCGGACAATCGGTATCAATGGTCAGTTTGCAGATGATTTTTGGCGCATTGACGCGTATTTTGTGGCGCTTTTTGCCATCGAATTTCTCATCCGAACATTTTGGATGAGCTATCGAAAACCAGAGCTAAATTGGCTTGATGCCATGTTGCGCCGTTGGTACGACATCTTGCTTCTAATTCCGGTTTGGCGCTGGTTGAGATTTATTCCTGCGTCTGTGCGACTTCATCGGTCTAAGTTGTTGAATATGGGACGCGCATTGTCGCAAGTTACCCACGAACCTGCGGCGTATCTTGCCGATCGAGTGTCTACTTTCTTGCTGGTGCGGTTAATTAATCAAACAAAAGAAGCGGTCGAGCAAGGTGAAGTTGCACAGATGCTGTTTGAACCGCAGTCTTACATTCAGGTTAGTGACGTGAATAAGGTTGATGCAATCAGCGATCGCCTGTTGAATTTAACCATCTACCGAGCCTTACCCGAAATCCAGCCTGATTTAGAAGAATTACTGCGGCACAGCTTGGGAGAAGCCTTAAAAGATTCAGAGGTCTTTCGAGGCGTTCAGCGATTTCCAGGGCTCCAAAATTTACCCGCTGAGGTCACACAAAATTTGGCTGATTATTTAGCACGAGCGTCATACGAAATTTTAGAAGCCTCCTATTCGGATGAAGAAGGGCGAAAAATAGTGGATCGGCTCTCTCAAAACTTTAAAAGCGCCTTAGCTAAAGAAATTCAAGATCGGACGACTCAGCTAGAGCTTCAAACTCTACTGGCAGATTTGCTTGAGGAAATTAAGCTGAATTATGTACAACGCTCCGCTCAGCACGATCCAGAAGAGATTTTGAGTGAAGCCGATCAGCTGTATCAAGCGGCTGAGCGCTCAGAGGTCGAAGACCTTATCAAAGAAATGGGTGGCGATCACTTCAGCTATCAACCCAAGCTCCCCCCAAAGACGAGTTCAGGGACAAATTCAGAGTTGAATTCAGAGGAAAAGTGAGATGCAGGGCCAGTTTAGTCTCGCCAGTATATTCCCAACTCATTATTTTGTAGTTTAGTTACATCACCCGCATGGTCAAACGTCTTATTTTAGCGATCGGAATTATTTCATCTGCATCATTTATGAGTGCATTTTGGGGAGTATCTCACCTGCTTCAGAATTTCTACATCGCTCGCATTGGTGAGCAGGGGGATGAGCAGGTGGCTCAATCTGGCAATGAGGGGCGATCGCGCCAGCCGGTTGCGTCAACATCCTCTAATTCCACATCCTCTAATTCCACACCGCTTGAACCCGTGAGGCATTCTGGGAATGCCAATCACGCCTCTGTCCAGCATGCTGCTGTAGCAGACGCTACTGCTCCTGTTGAGGCTGATCTAGCACCAGCAGACGATAACACGTCCGTTGAGGCCACTTTGGCACCAGCGGATGAGACTCGCTCTGTTCAGCTCTCTCAAACGGCCTATCAAAATTTGATGGACATTGATCTGCATCAAACGCATTCCGACGAATCATTCGAGGTTCGTCCGCCGGGAATTCAACCCATTAATGTTGAGGTCAATCCTCAAGAGGTGTTTAGATCAGAACAGGCTCCTGATTTTGTGGACCAGATGCCTTAATCCATATAGTCTTCAACAATATAGTCTTCAAAAATTTAATAGACTATACGTAGGGCTGAATTTACCTTATTTAGCCTATATAGCAATCCAAGAACAGTTATGAGAAACCCAAAAGGGGTTAGAGGCTTCGTCACTAATCGAGGAGATAATCCCTGTCAGTCCCCCGTCTTGCAAATCATTTAGGACTGCGATAGCTGGGGTCGATTTATTTCGTACAGAATCAAACTATTAAATTCGGCAGATCATGGTATTCGACTACGACTTTTTTGTGATTGGCGCAGGATCCGGTGGGTTGGCGGCTGCGAAGCGGGCAGCGGCTTGGGGTGCTAACGTGGCGATCGCCGAAGACAATAAAGTAGGAGGAGTCTGTGTCAACCGAGGCTGCATTCCCAAGAAACTGCTGCTATATGCCTCAAAGTTTTCTTCACTCATGCAGGCTGCCCAAGATTATGGGTGGCGTTATGACGGCCTTCAAGAAAGCTCTACGTTTGACTGGAGCAGTTTTATTGCCGCTAAGAATCAAGAAATTCAGCGTCTTCAACATATCCACGAAAAAAAATTAAAAGATGCAAACGTAGCTTTCTTGCCGAATCGGGTGAGCTTTGTAGATGACCATACGCTCCGGATCAATGATTCGCAGGACGGCGATCGCACCGTCACTGCCGACAAAATCTTGATTGCAACGGGCAGCATTCCTTGGAAACCACCGATTCCTGGCATTGAATATGCCCACACATCACGGGACATGTTTTATTTGCCTGAACAACCCCGACGCATCGCCATCATTGGCGGAGGGTATATCGGAGTTGAATTTGCTGGAATGATGAACGGGCTTGGTTCGTACGTATACCAACTTGTGCGAGAGACTTGCATTCTCCGGCGGTTTGATGATGAGGTGGCTGAACTTGTTCTCAGTGGCATGCTAGCGCGAGGGATTGATAGCCGCTGCGGAGTCTATGTGAAAGCCATTGAAAAAACCGAAGACGGGCTTGAGGTATACGTCTCTGACAAAGATGGAAACTCTCTTGCCACGATAGAGGTTGATGCCGTGCTGGCGGCAACGGGGCGCACGCCCAACACAGACGGACTGGCGCTAGAAAATGCTGGTGTCGAGTTCTCCTCTAATCACTCGCCCCACAGGAGTGCTATTCAGGTCGATGAATACCATCGCACCTCTCAGCCTCACATCTTTGCTATTGGAGACTGTATTGATCGGGTCAATTTGACTCCGGTGGCAGTTGCGGCCGGACGATCCGTTGCCGATACCGAATTTGGCGATCGCCGCGTTCATACGATGCGCTATGACGCTATTCCAACAGCGGTATTCTCACAGCCTGAAGCGGCCATGATCGGCATGACTGAAGCTCAAGCTAGAGAGCAGATGGGTGATGCAGTGACGTGCTATACAGCTCGATTTCAGCCCCTGTTCTACAGCCTGACTCAGCATCATGAAACAGCTCTATGTAAACTCGTAGTAGATAGTACCTCGAATCGAGTGTTGGGGGCTCACATGGTTGGCGACCATGCCGCAGATATTATTCAGGGAGTGGCGATCGCTGTAACAAACGGCATTACTAAGGAAGACTTTGAAGCCACAATCGGAATTCACCCCACCTCTGCAGAAGAATTTGTGTCTCTGTAATGTCTCTATAAGTTGTGTTCCTACAAAGAGTCCTACAAAGAGATAGGGGTACGCAGTCAAATGAAGTATGCGCTGATGCGAGATTCGCAATGCTTGCCACCCGGTGCTGCCCTTAAAAACGCGAAAATTTCCATTCATCAAATACCTGCCTCGAACCATTGGCAAGTCAATAGCTATAAACTATCGCTGCAACAGCTCAAGGCAGATACTTAGAAATTTTTTAGCAATAACAACTCAAGCAGATCTGGTTCATCACCTGATCAGCATCAATGCTCTAGAACAAGCCCAGGGTCAAAGACTCATCGATGGGATAGGTTGCTCCAATGCCGAGCCAAATCGTCACAACTGTGCCGAACATGAACGCGGCTGTAGCAACAGGACGACGGAACGGGTTCTGAAACTTATTCACATTCTCGATAAACGGAACAAGAATCAATCCTAGGGGAACAGCTGCCATGCAGCCAATTCCGAGAAGCTTGTTCGGCAAGACGCGAAGAAGCTGAAAGACAGGATAAAGATACCACTCTGGCAAAATCTCTAGAGGGGTCGCGAATGGATTAGCAGGCTCACCTATCATTGCAGGATCAAGAATCGCTAATGCAACACAACATGCAATAGTGCCTAGAATGACAACCGGAAAAATATAGAGCAGGTCATTAGGCCAGGCGGGTTCACCGTAATAGTTGTGCCCCATGCCCTGCTTTAGCATCTCGCGGAGCTTCGGATCGCTCAAATCGGGCTTTTTAATCGTTGCCATAGTTCTTCAATGTTCTCCTCAAGGTCTAGCAATACGGGTAGAAAGGATCGTAGAGTCAGGTCTGCTCTATACCTAGTCTAGCGGTGTCAACCCCATCACTCTGTAACAAGATGTATGAAATTGACGATTCGTAGACACCTTACAACGGACCCGAAATTCCCTGCTTCCGAATCATCAGGAAGTGGAGCAGCATAAACACTGCAATGAGCCAGGGCAACACAAAGGTATGGATGCTGTAGAAACGAGTCAACGTTGCTTGACCGACACTTTCGCCGCCCCGAATCAGCTCGACAATCAAAGAACCCACCACTGGAATAGCCTCGGGGACACCCGACACAATTTTGACAGCCCAGTATCCAACCTGATCCCACGGCAGCGAATATCCGGTAACACCGAATGAAACGGTAATGACCGCTAACACTACACCCGTTACCCAAGTTAGCTCACGAGGCTTTTTGAAGCCACCTGTGAGATATACCCGGAAGACATGCAGAATCATCATCAACACCATCATGCTGGCAGACCAGCGATGGATCGAACGAATCAGCCAACCAAAGTTGACATCAGTCATCAAATACTGAACGGATGAAAATGCTTCCGTTACGGTGGGCTTGTAATAAAACGTCATTGCAAAGCCAGTCGCAAACTGGATGAGGAAGCACGTTAGGGTGATTCCTCCGAGACAATAAAAGATATTAACGTGGGGAGGTACATACTTGCTGGCAATATCATCAGCAAGTGCCTGAATTTCTAGGCGCTCCTGAAACCATTGGTATGCTCTTGAATCTGTTACCTGCTTAGTAAACATGGAGGAAGGTGTCTAGAGAATATATTTCTAATCATAAAGAATGTAACACAGGTTCTCATCAGATTTCATGCTGACTCGGATCTCGAAAATATAGGTGCCCAACAGGTGCCCATTTTAGATTCACTCTGCGGTTCACTCTATATCTTGAGACTCTTGTGCTAGCAATTTGTAGCTGAGATGTGAGAAAAATGAGAATAAATTCTTTAGATTTGTTATGACAAGAACATTGGGGCACGACATCTTGGGCTGATATGGTAGCAGCGAATGTTTGATAACGATTAAGATCTGGGGCATGGTAAAAAACGTTTTAAGAGCTGGATTACTTTTACTTGCGTCTGTGGTGATGTGTTTGGGGGTTTTCTCTCCAGACGCGATCGCCTTTACCGAAGAACAAAAGCTGCTCAGCGAAGTCTGGCGGATTGTGAATCGGTCGTATTTAGACAATTCGTTTAATGACCAAAATTGGTGGTTTGTTCGGCAACGGGCACTCAAGCAGCCGCTCAAAACTCGTGACGACACTTACGATGCGATTCAAGAGATGCTGGCGAGTTTGGACGATCCGTTTACTCGATTGTTAAGACCAGACCAGTATCGAAGTTTGCAAACGAATACGTCAGGTGAGCTAACAGGCGTTGGGCTGCAAATTACTCGTCAAAGCGAGACGGGAGAGCTGAGCGTAATTGCCCCTATTGAAGGATCTCCTGCCGACCAGAGTGACATCCAGCCCTATGATCTCATCCTCAAAATTGATGGCACCCTGACGACCGACTTGACGCTTGACGAAGCTGCCGAACGGATGCGCGGCACGGCTGGAAGCTCGGTGGTGTTAACCATTGGGCGAGAAGACGTTGAGCCCTTTGACGTTAAACTCGTGCGCGATCGCATCAGTTTAAATCCGGTTTATGCCGATCTGCGATCGCAGAGCCAGGATTTCTCGATTGGGTATATTCGGCTTAATCAATTCAACGCTAACGCCACCAGCGAAGTCTCTCAGGCGATTCGACGCCTGGATGATCAGGGTGCGGATGCCTACATTCTCGATTTGCGAAATAACCCCGGGGGGCTTTTGCAAGCCGGAATCGAAATCGCGCGGCTTTGGCTTGATGAGGGTACGGTGGTCTACACCGTGAATCGTTTTGGGATTCAAGATAGTTTTGAATCGTATGGTCGATCCTTGACGGATGCGCCGTTGGTCGTCTTAGTGAATCGAGGAACGGCTAGCGCCAGCGAAATTTTGGCAGGCGCGCTGCACGATAATCAACGAGCGAAGCTGGTCGGTGAGCAGACATTTGGCAAGGGCTTGATTCAGTCTCTGTTTAGTTTGTCAGATGGGGCGGGCTTGGCCGTCACCGTTGCCAAGTATGAAACCCCAGGGCATCACGATATTAATCGGTTAGGTATTGCTCCAGATTTAGTGGTGCCTCTTGACCCCATTCGCCGAGATCAAGTTGCTACCTCATCCGATCGCCAGTACCAAGCTGCTGTTGATTTATTAACAGACTCGGTGGTGATTGCAGGTGCTGCCTAGATATGGTCGAACCTATCACGACCCCCTTCATGGCGCGATCGCCCTCGATCAGAGCGACCCGACCGAGTCTCTCTTGATTCACCTGATTGATACCCCTGTATTTCAACGACTGCGACGTATTCGTCAACTTGGTTCCGCAAGTTTGACGTTTCACGGGGCTGAGGCATCTCGATTTACCCATTCTCTCGGCGTCATGGCGATCGCCCGTCGCGCCTTTGATCGCATCGCTCGTCATTATCCTCAGCTTCAGCCTTACCGGGCTCCTGTTTTATGTGCTGCGCTGCTGCACGACATTGGGCATGGTCCATTTAGTCATACGTGCGAAGATATCTTTGGCAGCCATCATGAGCATTGGACGCTGCGATTGCTGAGCGAGTCAGACTCGATTCGAACTTTGCTAGATGCGTTTAGCCCAGAGTTGGTTGACCACTTGCACCACATCTTTCTGAAAACTCATCCTATTCCATTTGTGTGGCAGCTTGTATCCAGTCAATTAGACTGCGATCGCCTCGATTATTTGATGCGAGATAGCTACTTTACTGGAGCAAGCTACGGTCGCCTCGATTTAGATCGAATCTTGATGGCGATGCGCTATGACCCTGACACACAGACTCTCGTTGTAGCTCACAAGGGGTTGGCGGCTATTGAGCATTACTTAATCGTCCGCTACTTTATGTATGCTCAAGTCTATAATCATCCCAAAAATTTAGCTGCTGTCTGGGTGCTAGAACAAGCCTTCAAACGAGCCCGCGAACTGCTGACACTAGATCAGCTCCCGGCGGATGAGGTCGTATCGTCCTGGTTGCAGCACGACTGCGATCGCCTCCCTCTCGATCTGTATTTAGACGCAGACGATGGCATATTTCTCTATCATTTGCAACGATGGCAAAAGCATCCAGATTCGGTGTTATCTAATCTTTGCCAGCGATTTATCAATCGAGACTTGCTCAAAGCCTTAGATGTCACTCATCTCGATGGCCCACAGCAGGAAGCACTGCTCGATCAGGTGTATTGCCAACTCCAGAAGTACGGGTGGAATCATCAGTACTATGCGGGCTTACGAACGACGCTCAGCCGAGGCTATACGCTATATCAAAAAGGCATTAATCTCCAGACTGATACAAGCGTACAAGAAATTAGCCATCTTTCCCCACTGGTCAAAACACTGACTCATTCATGTCAACGGCATTGGTTACTCTATCCTCGTGAGATTAATGCCGCTCTATTAATCTAGACTGAATGAATTAGGATTGATTTCGTGCGGATTTAGACTTGTTTGCACAGAAATAAAATCCTCATGAGGGGGCATTCTCTAGTGACAATAAAAGCATCGGTCTGACAGGCTCATCCACTTGGAGGAAGGCAACAGCGGCTTTCAGCAACGATGCTAAATTTGATACTTTTCAAGATGAGTCGTCAACTCATTATTCATGTTGCCAAGCGGATTCAACACGTTGTTCACAGATTAGTTGCCTACAGATTAAAGAACACCCTTTTTGATTAGAGTATGTATTTGGGGTTTGGGCAGATCTATTGATTTCACAATAAGTATTTCTCTATTAAAGCCCCGGTAAAAGCCTCATATCTTTGCCTCCTAAGCAGTCGCCTTTATGGGGTTGCTCGTTGAGATATCGAGTCGTAATCCTCCAGATTTTTCTTTGACTCGTATCGTCTTTGATTGTGTTTTGAACGTTAAAAATGTGTTGAGTGTGACGATGATTACCGTGCTATGCAATTAAGCCAGAACAGAGTTGGGCGCTACCTGGGTATAGTCCTAATTGTTGCTCTCGCCTATCTATTTACATCAGAATTTATTCTTTCAATTCCGGTTTTTGGCGGCAACGTTTCGCCAGTCTGGCCCCCCGCAGGTGTCGGAATGGGAGCGCTTCTGGTAGCAGGCTTACGTTTCTGGCCCGGTTTGGCAATTGGGGCATTCTGGTTAGATTATAGTCATGGCTCGACTTTAATTGAAGTGTCTGCGTCTGTTGTGGGAACGGTCTTGCAGCCAGTTGTGGGCGCGTTGCTTCTGCGCCGAGTTCGGTTTCAACCGTCGCTTGATCGAATCAGAGATGTCATTGCATTTATCTTTCTCGCGGCGATTCTTGCGACTTGCATCAATGCCACAATCAGCAGCGGCGCATTGCTATGGAGTGGCAAGCTGACATGGGGCAATCTTGGCGAATTTTGGGGGACTTTTTGGCTGGGTGACAGCATGGGGGTGTTGATTGTCGCACCAGTTATTTTGACGTGCCGCATCTGGCGCGTGAAATCGTTAACGGTTCGAGAATCGGCTGAGCGGATTATCTGGCTAGGGTTATTGTTAAGCGTGAGTGGGGCGGTCTATGGGCTGAGATATGACGAGGCGATCGCCCAGTATCCCATCAAATATTTGCCCTTTCCCCTAGTTATCTGGGCTGCGTTGAGATTTGGCGTGTCAGGGGGCGTCCTCGGTAATTTTTTGCTCTCCACTCTTGCGATCGCCGGAACCGTATCTGGAACAGGCCCGTTTGCAGCGCAAGCTCCTGATAGCAGGCACTCGATTTTAATATTGCAAGCCTTCTTAGGCGTGATTACCGTCACGACGCTGGTGATTGCGGCTGCCGAGGCACAACATCAAAAAACTGACACGCTATTACGGCGAAGCGAAGCCAGCCTTGCTAATGCTCAGCGAATTGCTCAGTTAGGAAATTGGGATTTTGATCAAAATCTTGATCAATGGACATGGTCAAATGAACTGTATTTTCTACTGGGGCTTCATCCCAAGACCACATCTCCCAGCCCAGATGCGTTGCTTGAAGTCGTTCATCCCGATGATCGAGATCGGGTAAGCATGTCTCTATCACGGGCGTTGTCTGAGAAAAGGCCCTATTCGATTGAGTATCGGGTCATTCTGCCCGATCAGTCAGAAAGATTGGTTTGTGAACATGTTGAAATTCAGCCCACCCGCATCACCGGGACGATTCAAGATATTACTGAAGCCAAGCAAACTGAAGTGGCTCTGCTAGAGTCTCAAGAGAAATTCTCGAAAGCCTTCGGGTTTAGCCCAGATTCGATTACCATCAGCACGTTAGAAGATGGGCGATTCATCGATGTGAATGAGAGCTTTTTGCGGATGACCGGATATCGGCGAGATGAGGTCATCGGTCGCACGTCGTATGACCTCAATCTTTGGTCAAACTATGGGGATCGAGAAAGCCTCACAGACATCATCCGTAAGACCGGGGCAGTTCGAAATCAGGAATATATGTTTCTCGATAAGGCGAACCGCCCGGTGATCACGCTGACCTCTATCGAAGTGATTAACCTCAACGATCAGGCGTGTTTGCTGTGTGTCGCTCGCGATATCACGGAGCGCAAGCGTGCTGAAGAGCATCTTCGCCTTGCAAATGAGCGCGATCGCCTGCTTGGAGAGATCGCCCTCCGGATTCGTGAGTCGCTCGATTTAGATGAAATGCTCAACACAACGGTTGCAGAAGTTCGACGGTTTTTGAGAGCCGATCGGGTATTTCTTAGCCACTTTGATGCAAATGGAAAGGGCACGATTGTCGCAGAATCGGTGTCACCAGACTTTTCATCCGTGCTGGGGCAGATTATCGATTCGGACGCATATCAAGAAATTCAAGATGTTTTCAATCAAACTCGCGTCTGCATCGTTTCTGACACAACCGGGGTGAAACAGTCTCCCTTTTTTGAAGAATGCGTGACTCGATATCAGGTGCGTGCTGCGGTTGGCGTTCCCATCATTGTGGATGAACGATTGTTTGGTGTGCTGGTGGCACATCAATGCTCGATGCCTCGGGCATGGACATCGTTTGAATCAGACCTCCTCGAACGACTGGCAACGCAAGTGGCGATCGCCACTCAGCAAGCCGAACTCTACAGTCAAGTTCAAAACTTGAACGTGAATTTAGAACAGCAAGTCGTGGAGCGGACTGCCCAGTTACAACAAAAGATGCAGGAACTTCAAGAACTCAATACGCTTCGAGACTTTTTCCTTCATGCTGTTACCCACGATTTGAGCACAACGGTCAAAGGAACGCTCATGCTGCTCACTAATCTTCAGCCGAGATCGGGAGATCAGGTCACGATGTCTCGAGACGTATTAGAACGAATGATTCAAGCGGGTAGTCAACAGCTAACAAAGCTGAACTCGCTGCAGGAAGTCTACACCATCAAAACTCAAGGGATTCATCTGCACCGTAAACCAGTTGCGCTGCTCGGCGTGTTAGAAGGGGTCATTACGGAAGTAGAACCGATGCGGGCGAAACACACTGTGACTCTCACCCAGGACATTCCCTCCGAGTCTCCCATGGTTTATGCCGATGCGAGAGAGCTGAAACGAGTTTTCAACTATTTGCTCCAAAACGCTATCCTTCACAACCCACCTGGCTCTAACGTGACGCTCACAATTGAGGTGACTGATGATAGTGTCTGGTGTTCTGTTGCAGACAATGGCGTTGGAATCAGCCCAGAAAGATGCGATCGCCTCTTTGACCTATGTATTGGCTGCCCGACCGATCCTCATCTGACCGGAATCAGTTTAGGGCTTTACCTGTGTCGGCAAATTGTTTCTGCCCATCAGGGTGACATTGGCGTTCAGAGTGTAGTAGGAAGCGGCACAACAGTTTGGTTTACACTACCTCACTATCATGAACCGATCGATTAGATTGCTTCTTGCGGGTTGACTGACAAAACGTTTTGCAGCGGCAGTGGTAGACGCATAGCGGCGTCTCGAAGAGTCACTGCTGCTAGAGCGTCTCGCTTCTCCTGATGGGGAGACGTCGCCAACGCGGGCAGCCCGCACTCCCATTTCATGCATGATTTAGGATTGCTATAGTTCTGTCAGTCAATCAGCTCTTCTTGTCAAGAATCAACCACATTATCTAAGTTGAAATAAATATTCAACATTAAGGTTGAATCCTAATAGATTGGTACGTTGGGGATTAAAAGGCGTACTACTTTGTTGCCATATAATGCTTGTGACTGATGCATCTTTTAGGGTTCGGCGCTATCTTTAAAGTACAATCATTTTTGTCAACAACCACATGGGAGGCATCGACATGAAAGCGATGACTGCTTTACTTGCCTCAGTCTTAGGACTAACCCTGTCAGCAACAGGCGCACTTGCCCAAGAAGCGGGCTCTGGTAGGGTGGCGTTTTCTGAACCTGAACCCATTCCTGAAGGATTCAGCGATGTTTCAGTTGATAGTCGAGACTTGGAAACCGAGCCAATTAGTATCGCTAATTCTGAACTATTTGATACACCTGATAGATTTTCAGTCGCTGAATTTGGGATGTTTCAAATCAATCAACGAAACTTTCCAAGTCTAGATGAAATCTATCGTGATCCAGGGCCTGCTAGAGCAAATTGGTTCAGAATTCTAATAGAAGATGGACGGCGAACTGACGCACAAACCGACGAATCAGTAGGTGAATAACGAGCGATCGCCTATTGAGATGAGCGATATCTCTTCCGATATCAGCATCTACCCAACTTAAGGATTTAGGATGTGGGGAGGATGGTCGTGAATTTGCACCTGAATTATTTCGAGAAAACCCGGCATATGCCGGGTTTTTTGATTAGGAAACGATAAGGACTCTTTAGAAACCTGTGCGATGGAACCCTGGGCAAGGTAGCATGTCTCGATAATGAGGCATAGATTGCGAGTAGCCGTTGATCCCGATGCACGCAACACTATGCAAACCAATAAATTCGGACATAAACCCTCATGGTGGTCACTGATCTTCCGCACCTAGCTGCGTTCCTGTTGTTCCTAATTTTGGTCACCGCGCTGACAACCCTGATCTCTCGCTTCATGATCTTTGTGTGTGGCCGATTAATTTGGGATGACGATGCCACACACGTCTCTAACTGGGGATTACGCGGTGGCTTTTGGGGCGGTGTGTTGGGAGCCGTTATCGGTTGGTGGCTCGTTCAAGATATTTACAGCGACAAACTGGTGCCTTATCTCGCCTGGACAACATTGCTGGGTGCATTTATCGGCGTTTTAGTTGGCACCTTGGCCTGTGAATTTCACCTGAACGGGATCAATCCTGCACCCCAATCAAACTCACAAGCACGGGTGGCCTTTGGCTGGATGATCCTCGGTGTCTGGTTTGGTGGCATTGGCTATAGCCTGGTTCGGTTTTGGTCTGCTTCGACTGCTATTCAAACCCTTTATCCAAGTAACGGACTTTTGATCGGGGACGAGCCCAGCGTACTCGGATATATGGTTAGCGGCTTGCCGTGGGGGATTGGGATGGGTCTATTGGTGGGGTTCTTGATGGGAGTATGGCGAACCCGCTCATTGGTAGCCGTGCTGAGGGCTATTGTGGTCTTTATTGGCACCACCTTACAGATTTTGTTTTGGCCTGCCGTGTGGATTGCGATCTGGTTTGCGTTTTACATAATCGTCTCACAACCCAATGAGGCGATCGCCCCGTATTTAGCAGCCCCAGTGGCTCGACGACTGCTCGCGTGGGTCAGCCAAACTCCGTTTGTAGTGGTGATGGGGGTGTCGGGGGCTGCGATGGGAGCCGCCTTGCATCGAGGGATTAAGCCCGTTGCCAACGCTCAGACGCGATCGCTGTTTTGGGGAAGCGCCTGGCTGATTGTCTTAGCCATCGTAACGGTGATTAGTTGGGTGGTTGCTGTGGTTCGTTTGGGGTTTGTCAGCAGCGATATTTTTGTGACGATGACCCTTGTCTGGTCAGAAATTGCGTCGTGGCTCCTGAGCAGCATGGTGGTTGTGGTGTTGCTTGCTGGGATTGGTGGCACTCTGTTTGGGTGGCTGCTGGGTAGATGGCTCGGACCGAGTCTCGAAAAACCAGCAGAAGAATTTTTTTTGGCGATCGCCTGGGCAATCTTTTGGATTACGATTTGGCTAATGCTGTCGTCTGGTCTTAACGTCTTTCATCCGCGAACAACGAATGACATTCGCCTGATGCAAATTGCGGTGCGCGGTATTCTATGGGGCACTATGGGAGGCATTTTATTTCTGACCACCGGGCGACATATTCGCAGCGTGGGGTCGGGCATTAAGACGGGCGCATTGTTTTGGTCGGTGTTTGCTGGCATCACAATTCTCGTTAGCCAAGTCTTTGCCGTTCAAAATGAATATGTCCGGGGACTCGCCTTCTATGGAGAATTTCCACTACGCTCAGTCGCCGAACAAACCCTACCTAATGTCGGCTTTAGCGTAGGAATTGGCATTGTTTTAGCCAGTCTTATTGGGGCGATCGGGGGTGGGGTGTTTGGTCTATTACGGATTCTCTCAACAGTCAGCCCAATTGCATCTCCCTCGATCATGGATCACTCTGCTGATCAATCTCCCGAAGAATTTGACTCTTCTCTGTTGTCACCCAGCCCGGTTCAGCTTAATTCTGCCGACTATGATGAAGATTACACCGCGTATCGAGAGTCTGATGCGGGCCTAGAAGATTATGACGACTCATATCACGGTTTGCAGCAGACAAGCAGTGCGGATGAGCTCGATCCTACTCCTGCCAATCCATTTACATTTGAGGATGAAGATGCTGCCAAGTCGGTGCCTCCGACCCAACAGCCCGGCGTGTTAGATCTGGCGCGTCAAGGAAATGGACGGGCGATCGCTACACTGATGAATCGCCACCTCCAGCCCAGGGGCATCACGGTCAAAGCCCGACTCAAAACCCATGATTTACACATCATGCTAGAAGGCGATGACGTGCCTCCTGCAGACGCCTCGGTTAACTTTGTGAGACAAGGCTTAACTAACTTGAATGCAGAATCCGTTCATCGCGTTAAACTCTACGGACGCAAACAGGGAATCTCTACTCCCGCATGGAGACGAGAATTTGAAATAGTGAGACTTTGAATTTATATCGTCTTACGCTCTCACATTGGGACGCTGAATGTGTGTAGAACCCGCGCGGTGAGGGTTCTACCTGATTGACTGACAAAAGATCAGAGGCTGGCGGTTTCAACCGCGCCTACACAACCAAAGTCGGCCTGCGCCGACTGGTTCCAACCCGCGGAGGCGGGTTTCGACTGTATAGCAGCAGTTTCAACTGCCGCAAATCAAAGTTTTGTCAGTCAATCAGGAGTTCTACACACAAACCTAAGCCCGTAGGGCTATAATGCGCCCGCTGCCGTTTGATCTAACACGCCCCCGTTTAAGAAGCTGGTGATATTCATTGCTTGAATTAGGGGAGACCCATCAACCCCTCTAGGATAATCAATGACCGTAACCGACCCATTCCCCTGCTTGAATTTCCAGAAATGTTCAGGCCCCCAGCCCACCAAATGACACAGAATGGCTTTATTGATAGCATCGTGGGCGACGACGACCACGGTGGCTGGTGGCACAGAGACATCATCGGAAATGTCGTCAGGAACCGTAATGGATGCCAGGATGACATTCCAAGCGGCGATCGCCCGTTCCCATACCTGTTGAAGGGTCTCACCGTCTGGCATTTGCACCGTCTCGGGAGACTGTTTCCAGCGACGCAATTCTCCGGGATATGCCTGTTCAATTTCTTCCTCAAGCTTGCCTTCCCATAAGCCATGGCTAATTTCACAAAGCCCATCAAGCAGCTCAAGATCGACGCTGATATGGTGTGCGGCGATCGCCTCAGCCGTTTCTTTAGGACGTAACATGGGGCTCGTAATCACCCGGTCAACCGAAAATGACTTTAAAAATTCAGCGCATTGCTCGGCTTGTCGTCGTCCCGTGTCGTTGAGGGAGACATCAATTTGCCCTTGAAATCGCTTATCTCGATTCCAATCAGTTTCGCCATGCCGGACTAGCAGAAAGCGGGGACCGTGATGGTTAGGGCGAAGTCGGGGCAAAGGTTCGCCAATGGGTGACGTGAGGTTTAGAGATTCAAGCTGGACGGGTTGCCCTAGCCCGCCAGTAAAATTGAGAACGCTAATGCCACAGTTGGACATATGCAAAGACGTATAGCGGTCGGGGTCTAAGCCTAGTGCTGTATAAATCAGCGTTCGGTTGATGCCACTATGGGCGACAACTAAAATCGTGCTGTCGGAATGCCGGTGCAATACGTCTTGCCAAAACTGCCGCGCCTGCTCAAATAGGGACGGAACTGGAAAGAAATCGACCGGACCTTCCGGCGTGGGGATCTCCATTCGCAATTTGTGGGGGCGATCGCGCCAGTCTCGATATCCGTCAGGAAATTTTTCCTCAACCTCTTTAAATGTCAGCCCTTCCCAAAGCGGGAGGCTAATCTCTAATAGCTTTTCGGTCACATGCAGCGCGTCCGCATACGCCTGATTGCCCAGCGTTTCTATAATGAGATCGGCTGTTAACTTCGCCCGTCGTAGAGGGCTGGTGTAGATGGCGTCAAAGGAAATGCCATGCAAGGCTGCCCCAACTTGCCGAGCCGCAATGCGCCCCGCCTCCGTCAAGGTCGATTCATCACAGTGACCCTGAACTCTACGCTGGGCATTGTAGGTACTCTCACCGTGACGTACGAGAATTACGCGAGTAGCCAGGGGTCTATCCTCCAGATTGCAAATGGTTTAGCGATCGCTGCTCGATTTAGAAACCAGAAAAATTTTATCGTGTTTAGTCCCCTGTCTCGAATACAGTTCTGAGGCGAATCTAGCGCGAATCTGAGGTGAACAGTGCGATAATGCCAGTCAGGGTTATATGGGTGCGATTCTGATCAACCTGATATTGCTACAATACCAGTTCAGCTCAACCGCTGGCACGACGTTGAGCAACGTTGTACTAGCACTATAGTGGTCCTAAATCGCTTGTGAATTGTGTATGAGCGGTGGGGTGGGCTGAGCCCACCCCACCGCTCACCACCCGTTTGAGATTGCTATATGATCCGAGTCAATTAACCCTGGCTGATAGCTAGACGTTTTGCCCTCTGAGGAAACAGGAATGACACCAAGACGCTTGATTTTGGGCGTATTGACCGTTATTGTCGTAATTTTTTCTGTAGCACCTGCTTTAATTAACAGTTTGGGCAAGCCGCAGATTACTAACCGCTTACAGCTTTATCAAACTAATTTGCTCCTCCATGCGAGTCAAATTCAAGCTCCAGAGCAGGCGGAAGAAGACGTTGCCTCAATTCGCAATGCCCTGCTTGAAAATAATCCAGTTTCGACTGCTTTAGATCAATATCAGTCGATTCGCCAAGCGACTCAGCAACAGTTAGAAACCACTCAAGCTCAAATCAAAGAACTCTCCACGGAGAGCACCCCGTTATCCATTGACCCGAGTGCGCCCCCGAGCAGCGCAAGCCAAGCCCTTTCCGGACAACTTGAGCAGCTTAAGAACCAGCGGAACCAACAGCAAGCCCTGCTCGATCGTTTAACGGTGCGAATTGGTCTCTTGAAGGCTCGTCAAGACAACCCGGATGCTGCCTTAAGAACCTGGCAGACTTTTATCGAACAGGCAGCATATGACGGATCTCAAGATTCGCAACCTGTCTCCGAATCTCAATCATTGCAAGAAACCGCATCCGTGTTGGCTGGGTTGTGGAGCGATCCACCGCGATTGCTTCCCGATGCTGAACCCGTCATTCAGCAGAATTTAGAAGGTTGGTTTCGCTATGTTGCGCTGACTCGACTCTATACCCTCCAACAGCGACCCGACGCATTAGAGGCGTTGCAAACCAAAGAACAGCAAACAGCTCAACAGGCGGTGATTAAACTGGCTCTAGTTGCGACAGCTCCAGCCATTGGCAGCTTGATAGGGGCAGGGCTGCTCGTCTTCTTAGTCATTCAGCGTTTTGTGCAAGGCAAACAGTCGCTGCTGGCCCACGGCGGAGATTTGACGTGGGACACTCCCTGGAACTGGGAAATTACTTGGCAAGTCTTGATTGTTGGATTTTTCTTCGTAGGACAAATCGTTTTACCCATCTTTTTCGGTGTTCTAAGATCTCTGATTCCAGCCATATTGTCTGCCCAGAGCATCACTCTGAATGTATCGAGCGGTCGGGTGACTGCCTTTTCAACCTTGCTCATTTACATTGCGATCGCAGCAGGGTCGTTGCTGGTGCTCTATTTTTCTATTAAGCCGTATCTCCCGTTACCTACGGGTTGGTTTCAGTTTGAGGTGAACGGCAAATGGTTGGCGTGGGGCTTGGGCGGCTATTTGGTCGCATTGCCTCTGGTGATTGGTGTGTCTATTATCAATCAGCAAATTTGGCAAGGGCGCGGCGGAAATAATCCGCTCCTAGAGATTGTTCTCAAAGAAGGCGATCCGCTTGCCTTAGGAATCTTTTTCTTCACAGCCGCGATCGCGGCTCCTGTGTTTGAAGAAATCTTGTTTCGAGGTTTTTTGTTGCCGTCACTCACCCGCTACATGCCCATTTGGGGGGCGATCGCCCTCAGCAGCTTCTTGTTTGCCAGTGCCCATCTCAGCCTGTCAGAAATTCTGCCGCTCATGGTGCTGGGATCAGTGCTAGGCTTTGTCTACGTGCGATCGCGCAACCTGCTCGCTCCGATGCTCGTTCACAGTTTATGGAATAGCGCCACCATGATTGGGTTGCTGATTCTCGGAGGAGCATCGGGATAGGGATCTGGGTTCATAGACGTTTTATATAAGTACGCTCGTGAATCGCCATTAGCAGATTTGTGTCAGTCAATCCCAAAAAAGTTCATCGGTCTCGCTGATATTCAACAGGAATTGTCACAGTGGTGAGATTATCGATAACTGTTTCTACACTGAATTGCATTCGCCCAAGTCTGTAGGTCACAATGTGGCTGTCAGCAAAATCGCTAATGATTTTACCTTTGATAACTAGTTTTTCCTAATTTGACCGAAGGAATGTATCGTTAAAGATACGACGGAATCGTGGAAGAGAGGTAATGTGAGTCTACGGGTGTACTCTTGGACTTCAGTTCAGGCTTGAAGAATCCCTATCTAGTCACATTGCAGTATGTTGAACCTGAAAACCGAGAGAACATTGTGCAGTATCTTGATTGCTGGCAAGACGGGAGCTGGCAAGAGTGTTTTGCTGAATGCAATGTTTGGCGAGACGGCAAGAGCCAACGTCGGTAAGCCCGTCACGGCAGATATTGTTCGGTATGACATGTATCCTGCTCACTTGCTGACAGTGTTTGACACGCCCGGTCTGAGAACGTTTCGAGAGACGAATGTAGAGATTCAGCAACATATTCATGGCTTGATTAAGCATTTGAGCAAGCGCTCAGACCAGCGAATCCATGCCGTTTGGTATTGCATCAGCGCTCGCGGAAAGCGGATTGAGGACAGTGAAATCACCTGGATTCATAAACTTGCCGATGAAGGCATTGCGGTAATTTTGGTGCTGACTCAGTTTCTTAGAAAAGCAGACGATGAGCTGCTGACATACGTTGAAAAGATGGACTTGCCTGTCTGCGAAATTGTTCCAGTGTTAGCCGCTCCGTTTGAAATTCCGGGTGGCATCATTGTGCGATCGCATGGATTAGAACAGTTGGCTCACGCAACGGCTCGTGTGTTGCCCGAAGCGGCCCGAACGGTCTTTATCAAGGCTCAGTTGGCTGATCAGGAACTGAGGCGATCGCCGCAAACTGAGGCAGATTGTGATTGAGTTTAATGCAGATTTCAACTTAGATTTCAACGTGGATTAGGTAGGTTGAAACTGAAATTCGGGTCGGCTTTCAATGTAGTCTTGATACGCTCTCGTAAAGGCTCGCGCAAATCGGGCTCTGAGTTTTTCTTCTTCTTCGTTAGAGGGTGATTCGTCTGTTACTTTTTTGCTCAGATAGGCTTTGAGTGCTTTCGAATATGCGGTGCCAACGCCTCCAGCAACGATTGGGAAGGCAATTAGGGCAATGCTAATAGCGGGTAATGTGCCAATTGTTGGAAATAGTTTGAGTAGGCTAGGGACGACCATTGTGGCGATCGCACTACTGCCCGCACTGGTTAAAACATTGACGACGGTATTAATAAAATCCTTATTGGGTGAAAGCCCAAAAATCGAGCTAATTTCACTAATCATCGTCGATAAAATTCCCCACAAGGCAACCGAATCAATTCCTGCCGTTGGAATAGTTGCCGCCGGGATCGTGAGCGCCGTGTAGCGGGTCACGCAGCTTAGCGCTTCTTTTTCTTTCAAGTCAATGCTAGCTAATTGTTGTTGGACAAAAAGCTGGCGAACGCTGTCTTCTCCACCTAAACAATACGCAGTACGCTCGACGAGAGCATCGAGCCCACGTGCTGGAAAGGTTGGATATCCGGCACCCAAATCATATTCGGCGGCCATCACACCGATCGTGGTTTCAATCGGCAAGCGTCGGTTCTTCAAATTTTTTAGAAACTTGCGATCGTCTGCTGACCCAAAGAATTGCGTTAATACCAGGATAACCGGAATCCCTTCACAGGTAAGCTCTCTGACCCATTCTTCTTCAAGTTGTTCAAATCGGAACCCCCGAGTATTGACACAATACCAGATCACATCAATGCGTTTCGTCGGATTAGATTTGTTGTCTTCGATTAACCGCAAAATGTCATCTTTGAGGCTTGAAATGGTCTGCTGATCGGCTTCATTGGGAAGCTCAATCCCCCGCGAATCATAAATCGTCAGCGGGCAGCCCTCATTAGAATATTGGGTCGTATTTTGCGTAATCGCTTGACCACTTCCCGTTCGGGCAAAGTTTTCTCGAAAGACGGCATTTAGAAGCGTTGATTTGCCGACACCTGATTTACCAATGACTAATACGTTCAATGAACCGAGGGTATCGTTAATTTTTTTGTATTCATATTGAGTGGCTTCGAGTAGTCGATCGAGCGCATCTTCGCTGCTCATCGCTTCACGTAGCAGAATCTCTAGATGATTTTCAACGTTGGATGCTCCTGCTTCTGACATGCTTAGCGCTCCCGTAGATGGTTCCGGATGGTACAAAGCCGCATTGGTAGACGCTTCTGCGACTATAGCCTATGAATCGTGTGCAGTATAGATGATCTCAGGACACTTTCAATATCGGTTACGTCAAGCTGCATCGGCATTCATTAAAATTGGATGAAATCAGGCTAATGATGCAGGGGGGAAGCCGTTGAACTGTATGAGAGAGCAACCGTGCTTCCCCTTAAAGCTGATGGCAATATTTCTGTATTAACAAACCTCTCCCTACGCCTGCTAGTTTGCTCAATCTGGCAGAGTTTTCCAAAAGCCTTCAGAATAGGTGAAGACCCCCAAATTATTCAAATTCGGCTGTTGGTGGCTCAGGAGTATGATTCATGGATGAATCTCTGGTAAAAGAATTATTGGCAGACCTTAAAAATCCTGATGAACATATTCGTGAACAAGCGACTCAAGAGCTTTGGAGAATTTGGTTTCAGCAAAAGGGGATTTATGGATTAGAACTCCTTAAGCGCAGTCAACTGGCGTTAGAATCCGGAGACTATAGCGGTGCCGAAGCCATTTTGACAGAAATCATCGAGAGTCAGCCCGACTTTGCCGAAGCTTGGAATCGGCGGGCTGTACTGAACTATATACAAGGCAACTATGCGCGATCGCTCACAGATTGCCAGCAGGTGGTTGCACTCAATTCGATTCATTTTGGCGCATTGCACGGCATGGGGTTGTGTCATGCAGCGATGGGCAACTATCGTGCTGCAATTCGCGCCTTTCGTCAGGCTCTTGAGATTCAGCCCTATGCGTTAGTTAATCAAAAGTTGATTTTAGAATGCACGGCTCGGCTGAGTTGAGGTGGGGAAAAGAGCCCAGAACGAGAAACTGAACATTGGATCTAAGCATCTAAAGTGGGCTGAAGATCGTGGCGCTTCAGCTTGACCGAATAACAGGTGCGATCGGCAGGGGATAGAGTATCTCCATAAACAATGGGGCGATCGCCCGTTGTATAGGCAACATAGCGATAAATCAGCAGTGGAGCCCCTAAGGGCACATCTAAGCAGGTGCCAATTTCATAGGTGGCGTGAGTGCCTTCTAGCATGACATCTGCATGATTTAAAGGAAACCCGTTTGAATCAAGTGTGGCATACGTGAATCCTTCTCGAAGTTGGTCTTTGAGTTGAGAACCGACTTCAAACGGAAAATAAGCGATATCGAAGGCAACGGG
>DBGGTD010000261.1:0-2472 GCA_051162585.1 Elainellaceae cyanobacterium | reverse complement strand
CCCCGGTAGCCTGTTAGTACTGTCACGGGAACCGTTGTGCGATCGGCAGTGGCAACCATGAACAACTCCTTATGATTCGCAAATTAGAATGATAATCATTATCGTATTAATTTGAATGGGTTGATGCAACCCTTTTTTAATATTTCGAGTACTTTGCACATCGGTGCGATCGCCCCAGGAACTGCCATCATTACTAAAATCCGTAACCGACGATTCTCTAGTTTTGGCAAAACGCCAGAGCGATATGACCCACATCAACCGCGTATTCTTCATAAACCCCCAAGGTGCCGGGAACTCGCTGTTCTTGAATCTGGGGTAGTGCAGCCAGGGCTTCCATCTCTGCTTTGGATTTAGGGGGAGCTTGTTCTGGGATAATCACTTGCACAGGCAACGTGAGTGAACTCCCCACTTTCAGCCATTCTTCCCGATCGCTCATCGGGTCGAGTCCACCCGTGACAAAGGCAGCGGGAGCAAATCTAGCACCGGGTTGCTGGGTGATTTGATGTTTGATAGCTATAAAGTCTGGCGTCAGTTTATCTCGATCGACATACACATGACGCTGATACATCCACTTCAGAAAGGCAGGGTGGGTATTGAGGGCGTAGAGAGCTTGTCCCACCAGGGGCGATCGCACTAAATTTCGAACTCCGCTTGCCACAGGAATGGGTGCCCCCATCGCCCGTAATGGGCCTTTCCATGTCGGTGCAACGAGCAACAGCTTAGAGCAACAGTTGGGCTGGTGTTGGGCAAGGTGCATGGCATACCCTGCTGCGTGACCAGCAGCGACGATGGCTAGGGGCTGGGGGCAACACTGCTGCACAAAATCCTGAAGCAATTGCTGGTAAAGCGATCGGTCATAGCGGATTCGGGGGCGATCGGACTCTCCAAACCCCAACCAATCCAGCGTAACGACTTGAACGTGAGGGGCAAGAATCTGGGCAATGCCTGCTAGTTCAGTGCGACTAGACACGGTGCTGAAGGCAGGCAATAACAATACAGAAGGCCCCCGTCCAAGAGTTTCATAGGCAATCGTGTGCGCTTGCCCTTTGTAGAGCCACTTATAGGACTGGTGTTGAATGCTGGCGGAGGTCGGAGAAATCATGGGTGTCTACCATTTCGAACGCTACAACATTGGTTCCGGGACTATACAAGACGTAGCTGGCCGTACGACCAACAGAGACAACTCCGACCCTCGGCGGGGTGTTTTTCCCAAACTATTCACACCAGAAACCGCCCAGCACGATGCGGAAGCCATCGTCTCTGTCCCTTAAGTCGTGTTATTTAGACTACAAATGCTAGTTGCATTCTGTAGAAGACTAATCGAGGCTCTTGGGCCAAAATCCCTTTAGGAAAGACAGAATGGCTGAAAACCGTAAAATGCGTGGGCTGAAGACCTGGCCGTCTTTGTTTGTTGCCACGCTTGTTCTCTGTTTGATGGTGAGTTTCTTTTCCGTCGGCATGACCCCGGTTGGTGCGGTGGTGCCTCCGATTGAAAATACGATGCCGACTAGCTGTGACAGTGGCGCAACCAGTCCTCGCCACTACGAAGTGGCTGCTAGCCCTGAAACGGTGCACTGGGGCTACTACAGCAAAAATCGGGCTCCGGTGATTTCCATTAATTCTCAGGACTACGTCACTCTGGAAACCATTACTCACCACGCGGGTGATGACTACGATCGCATGATTGCAGGCGACCCTGCTATCGAGAGCATTTACAACTGGACAGCGGACGAAAAAACCGTGAGCGATCGCGGTCCTGGCGTACACATTCTCACGGGGCCCGTCTATGTCTGCGGTGCAGAACCCGGCGATCTGTTGGAGGTGCGCGTTGTCGATCTGAAGCTGCGTCCTAGCGGCATGGATCCCACCAAAACCTATGGCTCTAACGCCTCAGCTTGGTGGGGCTTTCAGTACGACAACTACAAGGAAGATCCCAAGCCACGCGAGGTGATTACTCTGTATGAAATGGACGCTACGGGTGAGAATGCATGGGCCGAGGCCGTCTACCGCTACCAGTGGACGTCCCAAATGACCCCCGATGGGGAAGCCCATGACACGATTGACTATCCTGGCATCATTGTTGATCACGACACCGTGACCGAGATTGAAGACACCCTAGAAGGGGTCAAAATTCCCCTCCGTTTGCACCTTGGCTCGATGGGGGTCGCTCCTAGCGAAGCCGATGTGGTCGATTCCATTCCACCTTCTTACTTTGGTGGCAACATGGATAACCGCAACATTGGCATTGGCACCTCCCTGTATCTGCCAGTCGCTGTGCCCGGTGCTCTGTTCTCCGGCGGCGATGCCCACGCGTCTCAGGGCGACTCAGAACTGGATGGCACCGCCATTGAAACCTCGATTACTGGAGTCTTCCAATTTGTTCTGCATAAGCAAGCCGATTTGCCAGGAACCATTTTGGAGGGAGTCAACTATCCTTTGCTAGAAACCCCTGATTCCTGGATTGTTAACGGC
>DBGGTD010000260.1:0-2217 GCA_051162585.1 Elainellaceae cyanobacterium | reverse complement strand
GTTTTGGTGTTGCATCTGATACGACCGGGACAATTGAGTATTGCGTTGGCAAACCAGTTACGTTTATCAGCATTACTATAGAACCTGAGATGCTTGATGCGTTGTTGTATGGTCGAGCTGAATTACTCCCCACTCAGTTTCAAAGGTTTATGGAGGGGAAAGATAAGTCACCTTACGTGCAGACCAATTGGATGACATACGCTATGAAGGTGGTAGCTCAGCAAGCATTAAATTGCCCATACCATGGCGTCACTAAACGACTTTACTTAGAAAGCAAAGCAATCGAAGCATTTGCCTGCTTCCTAAATCAATTTTCATCTTGCCCAGAAAAAAACTCTCAAACTTCTGTCCTTAAACCTACTGATATTGAACGAATCCACTGGGCAAAAGAGATTTTGCTAAGTGATTTAGCTCATCCACCTTCACTAGCAAGCTTGGCCAAGCGAGTTGGTCTAAATGATTACAAGCTGAAGATTGGGTTTCGTCAAGTTTTGGGTACGACCGCTTTCGACTATCTCCGGGAGCATCGGATGCAACACGCGAGGGAATTACTTGCAACCAGAGCACTAAGTATTGTCGAAGTTTCACGAGCAGTCGGCTATGCTAGCGAAACGTCTTTCAGTGCTGCCTTCAAGAAAAGGTTTGGTGTACCTCCAACTATCTACAGGGCATCTACCTTTTAGAGGATTCAGGCCTTCAGGAGATTCAGTAAGAAGACTTTGCTCCATCGTCACCGATTGCTAAACCGTGGTGACATGGCTCAACCGCGCTTTGAGGGTGGGCAGGCGTTGGTCAACTTTGTGGGGTCGTCCTATCTGCTCAAGTACACGCCAGGGAGCCGGTTGGTAAAGCGCGGCATCAGGTTGTAGGCATGTGTGCGATTCGTTCTCTCGAAATGAATCAACGATTCAGGGATGAGAGGCAGGTGTGCACCGGCACATCTGACAACTCAACGGTTGTGAGGGTGAAATTCCCTCCCTTCAGGTGGTGAAGTGACAGCCTAAGCCCTCCGGTAGCGACTGGCTCTCAATCCGGAAAGCGGGCTTAAAAGCGGGTAACTGCCAGCCGCAGCGGTGGAATCCCCGCCAGCATAGATGTCCACGGGTACGAACAGGAAGGAACGTAAGGGTCGTCAACGATACTAGCCAAAGCGGCTGAGAGGCTAGAGCCAAAACGGCACCGGATAGCAGGGCTGGGCAATTGCTAACTTGACCCAGAACCACTCCCAATAAACCCGGCCTAGAGTTCCGCCCTACCGAGATCGACAAACGACCGTTGGGAACGAAGTAACCCCCTATCACCTCTCCTGGAATAGGTCGATAGCTAGGAGTAGGAGCCAACCCGCATGGTGGTAGGGGGAGGGATGATGTCAGAAGCAAACGCCTAGAGTAATGTCTAGGATAAGCAGACAGACATCCGGCAAGTGAGCAGGTAAAGCTACTGAGTTGAGTGAATAGGTCATGAACCAGACGTTAAAGCAGTCTAGGTATGAATGGAGCACCGTCAACTGGCGTAAAGTCCAGAAACAGGTGTTCAAGCTCCAACGGCGGATTTACCAAGCGACGTGTCGGAAAGATGTGAGACTCGTCCACCGATTACAACGATTATTGATGCGCTCCTGGTATGCCCGACTGCTGGCAGTACGACGGGCGAGCCAGGAGAATCGAGGCAAACGAACGGCAGGCATCGATGGCATCGCCCGGCTGACACCAGCCCAACGACTGCAGCTTGCCCACCAGCTTCATTTGAAGCAACGGGCAAAAGCAGTTCGGCGCATCTGGATTAGCAAGAGCAATGGCACCGAGAAACGCCCGCTTGGTATCCCCGTGATGGCCGAGCGAGCAAAACAGGCACTAGTTAAACTAGCGCTGGAACCCGCGTGGGAGGCCAAATTTGAGCCAAACAGCTATGGGTTTCGCCCGGGACGCAGCGTTCATGATGCGATTGGGGCGATCTTTAATGCCATTGCTCATCAGCCCAAGTATGTCCTAGATGCCGATATCGCTCAATGCTTTGAGCGCATTAATCACCAAGCGCTACTGACCAAACTGAATGCCCCACCCTGGCTAAGCCGACCCATTCAAGGGTGGCTCAAAGCGCAGGGCTAATTTATTGTGTGAGCTGTAAAAGCTGGGGAAGATCGTGCGCGAGCATCGTCAGCCCTTCGGTGATAGACGAGAAGCCGTTGCAGCGCAAGAGATTAATCACAATGTTGCG
>DBGGTD010000259.1:0-12884 GCA_051162585.1 Elainellaceae cyanobacterium | reverse complement strand
ACTCCAGCAAAACCAAAGGTCTTGGAACCTGCGTTTCGCAAGCGATAGGTGAAGCATAGCTTTCCGAAGGAAAGCGTCTCTGTCAAGAGAACTTTAGTCGCTATGGAAACAAAGAACAGGACCTTTAAAGCATCCTCCCAGGAAGGGTTACGTTGCGCTAACTCAGCGTATCAAAGGCTCAGATTTATGTGTGTCTATGTGTGTTACTGATATAAGATGATAGATATCTCTACGAATTTGATATTTTGTCTGCGATCATTATCCTGTCGACGTTTAACGGCCTTGTTACAAGCAGTAATAATATTTTGGTTTTAGAGCACACCTCTTCTAAAAAATGCTAAGGTGAGTTCGGTTGGTTTTCGGCAGAGTACGCTTGTTTCAGTTTTCGTTTGCAGGCCCATCTCCGATCTGACTCTCTACATTTTCTATTGGAGGTGTCCAATGTCCATTTACGTAGGTAATTTGTCTTACGATGTCACTCAAGACAATCTTACGCAGGTTTTTCAGGAGTACGGTAAGGTCAATCGCATCAGCTTGCCAACAGATCGCGAAACGGGTCGTCCACGCGGGTTTGCCTTTGTCGATATGGAAACTGAAGATCAGGAAACAGCAGCAATCGAAGATCTCGATGGTGCTGAATGGATGGGTCGTGACCTGAAGGTTAATAAGGCTCGCCCTCGTGAACAAAAGCGTTCGTCTGGAGGAGGGCGTTGGGGAGAGCAGCGTCAGCAGTTCTCTCGCTATAGCTAGTGTTAGGCTGTTAACCGGAGTTCAGACTCTATATTGTTGTAGCTCTTGAGCTTTTGGGGCAGGCAAGTGGTCTGCCTCATTTTTTGTTGTGCGTGAAAAGGAGAGTAGTGTATGGCCCAAGTTATCCTTGGGGAAAATGAAGCGATTGAATCGGCACTAAGGAGGTTTAAGCGAAAAGTGTCTCGTGCCGGAATTTTTCCAGACATCAAAAAGAACCGTTTCTTTGAGACTCCGCTAGAGAAACGTAAACGGAAAAAGCTCATCAAAAACAGGCAGAATAAGCGACGGGGTCGGCGTTAGAGACTTGACTTCGACATCAGCGGTCCAGCCCTAATCTTCTAACATCTATAGCGCATTTGTTTAGGGGTTACGGGCGATCGCCCACCCAATCAGCACACTGATCCGCAGCGAGCCATGAGTGTGTAGTAATGGGTCGTCGGGGACACTATTTGCATCAATCTTGACTATCGCAGCCAACGCGATTCTGACGCTCCGCGATGATAGTTGCTAGATCAGGTCGCCCCGTCAGGGCAAGTCGCCATTTTGCCCAAATGCCGTAGATTGCATTAGCAATGGGGCGCAAAATTGGTAAGCGGGTCGGTGCATAGATCCACCCTATGCCTAGTATTTCATAAACCCGTCGAAATACTTCGAGGTCAGTGATCACGGTACCATCGGGTAGTACTGCGTGGATTTGCCCCATTGCCGATTCAAAATCAATACCTTCGTGCTGTTCGGGGTCATAGTTCTCATCTGAAATGTCTACGAATGCAATTCGTCCTTGCCCCGCATCTCGCCGTTTTAGAAACTCTACTTCTCGCAAGCATAATGGACACTCGCCATCATACAGTAGTTTAATTTCCCAGGACGGGGATGATGCAGTTTGAACCCCTGGTTGATATTGAGAATTGTTGGATTGAGTGTCAGATAAAGTCATAATGGTAGGAATCTCAGGCTGTTCTATATGTCGACTGGTGGAGCGGTTTAAAGTTACTACAGCAATCCTAGATGGGTCTTGAGCAGTGGGGTGGGCGCAGCCCACCCCACTGCTCAAGCACAATTCACAAGCGATGTAGGATCGCTATACGTACCTTTATTTTAAGAAAAATTAAGACGCCTGGCTAGGATTAATGATTGTCATTTCGTCTGAGCCGACGGGTGAAAGCGGTGAAGTACCCGTCCCGGACGTGCGTCGGTCACATGTCCTGTTTCCCAAACGATTTGTCCATTCACCAAAACCGTTTGAATGCCCGATGCAGGTTGGGTCGGGTGCTCAAACGTGGCGCGATCGCCAATGTTATCGGCATCGAATATCACCAAATCAGCATAGTTGCCTACTTTGATTATACCGCGATCGCGCAGTTGAAACTGGGTGGCAGGCAAGCCGGTCATCCGATAGACCGCATCTTCAAGCGTCAACAGCCCCACGTCCCGCGCGTAGTGGCCTAAGACTCTAGGAAATGTACCCCACAAGCGAGGATGGGGAAATTGGTCGTGGGGCAACCCATCGGAGCCAATCATGCTGTGAGGATACGCCAAGATGCGCCGCACGTCTGCTTCATCCATCTGAAAGTAGACGGCTCCGGCAGGCTGGAGACGCCGTGCAGCTTCTGCAAGAGAACAGTTCCATTCATGGGCAATATCGGACAGATCGTGACCGGCCATGTGAGGGGTAGAGTCTGACCAGGTGACGATGATGCGAATATGGTCGTCCATCAAATCTGGCATGAGCACCGTCGAGCTTGCGGCATAAGGGTAGACATCAAGCCCGACAGGGTGGTGTTGGCGGGCTTGGTCAATCAAAGATAATGTTTGGGAGCTACGTCCCCAATTACGCCGCCCCGCACACTTATGATGAGAAATTACTACAGGAACGCCTGCTGCCTGAGCTGTTTCGAAGGTTTCCTGAAGCGACTCTTCCACATGGTCAGCTTCATCCCGCATGTGGGTAGTATAGATGCCGCCAGACGATGCTAGCAGTTCTATCAAGGCAATGACTTCTTCCTTGGGGGCGGCTCGATTTGTGGGATAAAAGAGCCCGGTTGAAAAGCCAATCGCTCCACTATCTAGTGCGTCTTGCACGAGCGATCGCATCTGGTCGATTTCAGCGCGGCTGGCCGGACGATCGACCTCGTCCATCACCCTGACTCGCAGCGTCGAATGCCCCACTAACATCGCGGCATTAATCGTGGGCGGGTGGGCTTCTACAGCCGCGATATAGGCTCCAAAGGTTTCAAATCGATACCAGTGGCGATCGCCCAATAAGTCGAGCGGGGGAGGGGGACGATCCGCGACAACTAAGGGAGCAAGGCTAATGCCACAGTTACCCGTGATCACGGTCGTGACGCCTTGGCTAACTTTGGGGCGCATCTCTGGAGAGGATAGCAATGCCCGATCATCGTGGGTGTGAACGTCAATGAACCCCGGAGTAATGGTGAGTCCGGTCGCATCGATGGTGTGTGCAGCAGTGTAATGAGACAAATTGCCTATGTCAGAAAGGCGATCGCCTGTGACTGCAAGATCGGCTTGAACCCGACGAGCACCCGTACCATCAATAATTGTCCCGTTGCGAATCACAATATCGGCAGTATTACTTGAAGTAGTATCCATCTATGCCTTGCTGTACGACAGTCTTACTGCCACTAGTTTGGAATCTGAATGCCTGTTTGTTCGCAAATTAAACGATAGTGCTCTGGACGACGATGGGCTGCAAAGTTGAAGATTGTGCGCTTATAGGGCAGGCCGGCATTCAAGTCACATCGAGCGACTATCAATTCATCGTCAACAGTGCGTGCCTTTGCCACAATCTCACCTGAGGGGGCAATAATGGCGCTATCGCCAATCAGCATACAGCCCTCTTCATTGCCGCATTTGGCGACCCCGACAACCCACGTGCCGTTTTGATAGGCGCCTGCCTGCATAGATAAGTGATTGTGAAAGTGGTTGAGATGATCGCTCGATGGGTCATAGGGATTATGTTGCGGCGTATTGTAGCCTATGAAAATCATCTCAACGCCTTGAAGCCCCAAAACTCGATAGGTTTCACACCAGCGGCGATCGTTGCAGATGCACATCCCCAAAATGCCATTAAATACTCGAAAGACTTGAAATCCTAGATTGCCGACCTCGAAGTAACGCTTTTCAAGGTGCTGGAAGTCTCGCCAAGGTTCAAAATCCTGATGACCAGGGAGATGTATTTTGCGATATTTACCCACGATTGTTCCAGATGCATCCACTGTGATGGATGTATTGTAGCGATGGGTGGTTCCATTTTCGACCGTTAGTTCAGCATAGCCAAGATGAAAGCCAATCCTAAGTTGAGCTGCCGTATCAAACAGCGCCTGAGTCTTAGAATCAGGCATTTTAGGCTCAAAAAAAGTATCGATTTCTGCCTGGTTCTCCATATACCATCGAGGAAAGAAACTGGTTAATGCAAGTTCTGGGTAAACGACTACATCACACCCCATACTTTTTGCCTGTTTCATGAGGTCGAGTAGACGATTCACGACCTGGGCACGAGATTCATTACGTGCAATTGGTCCTAATTGAGCGGCTCCAACGGTAATAACTCTGCTCATCTATCATCCTCTTGGTAGTTCATGCGAATGGTAGATTGACCACTCATATCAACAATTTGCCCATACTTAACTGTACACATGGGTTCGAACAGCGTCTTCCCAAAGACTCGACCACTAGTTTGGCGAATAACGCTGTGCAAGTAAATAGCCGCTCCAATTTGTTCTCCGTGGGCAAATCGCGAGTCTGTCGTCACAATGCGTTTGGCAACCCGGTTCTCATCTACGATGACTGCATCTTCGTCTCCCATCGTCACCGAAATGCCGACTGGAATAGTGATCCATCCGGTTGCGGCTCGGGATGCTGTCAGCTCATCGAGAGCAATCTCTGCTACGAGTGACGCCAAGGACGAATAAGGACGAATGGCATTATGCAATACGGATACTCGAGCGCCCGACACCCCATCTTCGTGGAATGCGTATCCTAAGTCAGGACGCCGTTGAACCCGCTTGGAATTTTGAGCATATACATTACCTGCCAAATCTACCGCAATTAGCCCCGCATCGGCCTGAGGATTCCGTTCTAATACAGTTTGGACGGCAATATAAGCAGGCTTACCCTCAATCAAATCATCAAGAACTTGAGAGTTGAGAGAATATCCATCAATTCCGATGCTGTTGGGCAGCCGATGCCCGCTGACGAGCCCCCCCTTGGCATCAGCCGATAAAAATTGATTGAGTGGAACAGGGCGATCGGGGCCACTGGAAATCACTGCAGCGGCGATCGCCTGGGCAACGGGGGCTGGAGGTTCACCTCCCGTATGTTCTCCGTCAATAAATAAGGTTTGACTGCCTCCTCTCTGGGTTTCATATCGATAGATCGTGCCATGTTGAGATAGAGCTGCATAGACGGCAAACCCACCAATCGCGCCTCGCCCAACGGCTTCCGCAGCCTGTAGCGCTCGGAACACGGCAAGCCCGGCTTGAGATCCAAATGCACCTATCCCGATTGTCACAATCTGTCATCCTTTTGAAAGGAGCTATAGGGGAGCTAATTTTGCGCTACCCCCTGACGGTATTTCTTTACAGCCCCTAACCTATCACTCGTTAAATTTGAAAGAGTAAAATTCATCACATTTCATCGGTTGAATAGGTCGCGCTATCTCAACATCCCAACAAACCCCAATAAACCCCAACATCTAGCTAATCTCACCTCTGCCACGGCATAAAAAATAGGGACACCGAATTGCCGTGTCCCTTCATCGATTGATTGGCTGGCGATTACGCCCTGTAGCGATATCGCCTCGAAATACCGACTGATTAAAATTTTTGGAGACACGACCTATATCTGCCGAAGCAGACTGTTAACACTAGGATTTTCCAACGCAGGCACCATTGCCTAGGGTGTAGGCGTAGGTTGCTCATTCGTGGACGTAGATGATTGAGCGGGCGTTGAATGATAGCCGTTTGACTCCTGGTCTAAAAACTCGTCTGTATCATTTTGAAATTCGAGCAAGAGTTGCTTGTCAATATCACTTAAATCAGGATCTGGGTTATCTAACATTTCCTGAATCGTTTGCTCAACTAGCGATGCTTGCTCTTCAGCTTCTAATAACTCTGCCTCAAATTCAGGGGTGAGGAGATCTTCAAATGGCTTGAGCTGCTCGTATTTTGCCTTGACGGTCTGAAGTTCTGATTCAACACTGGCTTTTTCTTGCTTTAGTGTTGCAATCGTTTGTTTGTAAGACCGCACCGCTTGAAGCACTTCGGGCAACTTGCTCTTGAGGGCCATGTATTCAACATCGAGTTTTTGAAAGCGCTCAGCGAGTTGAGTATAGGCGCGGCAGAGTTTGGTATAGCGTTCAGCGATCGTAGTCATAGTCAACTCCCATCATAATCTATAGGTCATTGATACCTTGTATTCCCGAAATTTTACAAGTTTCCCAAGCATTAGTATTTTTCTGATTTAGCCACTACAAATGTCTTTTGAAGTACGGTTTTAGGTACGTGATGTCATCATTTCATAGGTTTTTTGCCCATAGTCTGTGGGTTGTAGGAGGTGGGGATCATTGGAAAGAGTAGCGATACACGCTCCGCGCAGGCGAACCAACGCACCGTTATTCATGTCATAAGCTTATTCAAAGTCTATTCGATTTATTAAAGGAACACGTGCTGTCCTGGAGCGATCGCCCTTAGTCTAAACGATCGCCTCTATTCAATTGCCTATATAGCCTTACGCTCTCGCGTTAGGACACTAAACGTGTGTAGAACCCGCGCGGCGCGCGGGTTCTACACAAACCTAAGCCCATAGAGCTACAGAACTAAGCATGAACGAGCAAATACTGTCCGTTGCCGTTATAGTGGCCCTGGCCCGATGCAAAACTCGTTCCTAACCAAAGCAGATAAAACCTCCACATCCGGCGAAACTTAGCATAGTCCATGCCATACTCCAAGGTTTTACAAAGGTCTTGGTTGTCATCAAAGTTGTGCAACCATGCCGCGAATGTCTTCGAATAGTTAGAGCCGTTCATATACCATCGCTCGATCGTCTTCAGATGCCGATTGTGGGCGGGCACGGCGTCATGATTCCAGTAGCGGCCATGAGGGAAGATGTAGCGGTGGGTAAACGCGCTAGACACATGATTAGGAGTCCGCACGGTGATGATATGAATAAACACCTTGCCGTCTTCTTTTAGGAATGTCGTCAGCTTTTCAAATGCTTTAGTTAGATTGCCAACATGGCAGAACACCCCCATCGTGATAATTTTGTCAAACTTCTTGTCAAACACAGCCGTATTAAAATCCCCTTCATACAGCGTAAATCGGTCGGTACTGAGGAGGCTTTTGGGATTATTCATTTTGTGTTGACGTAGCCATTCACATTGTTCATGACTGAGACTCAGCCCGGTGCAGGTCGCATTTGGAAATCTCGTCAAGATGTGATGGGCAGCAGCCCCCCAACCGCAGCCAATGTCGAGAATGTCATCTCCATCTTGGATACCCACTTTTTCGATCATGTTGTCTAACATATCGATTTGGGCTTGCTCAAGGGTCGTTGCGCCTTTTTCCCACAGCCCCATACTGTATTTGGGATACAGGCGATCGCTATTTCCCAACATCACGTCAAACATCTCTTGAGGAAGGTCATACTGCGCTTTCATCAACTGATGCGACCCTTCCGCGATCGGGTCTGTTTCTTTTAACACCCACTCATAGGGCACGAGCAATGATGGGCAATATTTAAAGACAAACGACATGCTCGCATAGAAGGTTGATTTCAGCACAGAATCAGGAACTTCTAACCCATTGATATATGACTCTGCGATCGCCATTTGCACTGCATTAAAACCAGCAACAGCCCCGCGAGTCAGCTGATAGGCCAACGGGGTTTTGACGTTAATATCCCCGAAAATAGGTAAATTTTGTTGAAAGCCTAGTCGAGTATTAACTAATGTCATTGTTATCACTCCTTAATGGCTTAAAAAGTTTTTTCTATTAAAATCAAAATAAACTATATTCACTTAAATCGTTGTCGATTTCATCAGTTTTACTAAACAAAATTAATGAAAATCAACGATATTTAATGGAGTTCTTTAAACACAGGAGACGTTGGTTGAGGAGGCGATGTCAACAAGTAGAAGTATGCGATTTTCGTACACCTTTAGTGACTAGAATTACGTCTATTTGTGGTGAGTTCACGGCCAATTGATTGGACTATAAATGGCTTTAGTGCTAAGTTTGAGGGTCGTTGCTCGGAGAGAGCATTCGCATCTGCATCGTCTTCCTAAGCTCCCGTCCGGGAATGCCATTGGGCTGGCAGTTGCGTTGTTCAGGCAGTATTCATCGCCTCAACCTCATACCCGACTACGTGAAGACTGACTTGACCGCTCAATGAGCAAGGTGATTTATATGACTGTCAAAGACCGTGAAGCCTTGATGTCTCAAGCAGAGTATGCAAAATCCTTGCGATCGCACCTGCCTGACGAGGCATTTCACCCAGATACTAATAAGCTGTGGATTTTATTAATCAATGTCGCGATTTTAATTCTTGGCTGGGGAATCGCGGGCGATCTCGATCAGTGGAATCGGTATTTCCTTTGGCTATATTTGCCGTTCGCTATCTTGATGGGAAATAGCGTGATTGCATTGCTGTTTAGCACCCACGATTTGCTCCACAGCAAAACAATTAAACGTCCATTGTTTCGGCGCGTGATTAGTTTGATTGGGTTGACGATGTTATGGATGCCGCCCACCATGTGGAAAGCCGTGCATAATCGAGAGCATCATAATAAAACTAACTCTCTTCATGACCCCGACCGCAACTATTTGCAAAGCCACCCCAATAATTTTGGTAAATGGATTCAAAATCTATTTGCCCCCTCTTCAGAAGTGCATCCTTTCTGGATCATGTTTGGTATGGGATATGCCTGGGGTATCTATACGTTTCGCAACTTAGTGTCTGTACTGCTGTTTAATGATGGGGTCAACGCGTTTCCCGTTGCTGCATTTAAAGTGAGCCCAAAAGAGCGAAAGGCAATCGCCCTTGAGTTCGTTCTCATAGCATCTTTGCATCTTTGCATCGTGGCCTATTTGGGCGCTCACCCCGCTAAGCTGATTCTCGGCTATTTTCTACCCATTTGGATTGGCTATGCAGGCATCTTGTTCTATGTCTACACCAATCACATGCTCTGCCAGATGACCAGCACCAATGACCCCTTGATCAACAGTGTTTCAATCCGGGTGCCCAAGATCTTTGATCAACTACACCTCAATTTTTCGTATCACACCGAGCATCACGTTTTCCCCGGCCTCAACTCAGATTATTATCCATTGGTTCAAACACTGCTCATCAACCACTATCCGGATCGCTTTAATTTACTAGAGGCTGGCAAGGCGTGGCGGTTGATGCTACACACGCCTCGCTATTACAAAGACGAAACCACATTCACCGACTGGTCTGGCGCTAAGGCCGTTCCATGTCCGCTGAGCAAATCGATGAGGGATTAAGCCCCGTTGTTTAGGCCAAATTAAACTGCCTTAACGCAGTTTGCCAGAGGGCATATCCGTAGGTGTTGAGGTGTAGCCCATCGGTTGTGAGTTCTGGGCGCAGTTCTCCTTGGTCGTCTGAGAAGTAAGAATATAAGTCGAGGTAGCTTACTCTTTCTTGGCTGGCGATCGCTACAAGCTGCGCATTAATAGACTGAATGCGGTCTGATGGAATAGCGGATAGCCGCGTGGGCAAAATGGAATGGACAAAAATCTGGGCGTGGGGGTGGTCGTGCCGCAACCGACGCATAATTTGACGGAGATTGTTGAGAATCGTTTGATTCGAGGCTCCTCGACGCAAATCGTTAATGCCGACCATGACATGAACCGTATCGGGGCGCGTCTGATTAAACAGATGCAAGCGCTCAAGTAGTCCCACGGTGGTATCACCTGAAATGCTTTGATTTAGCCAAAATCGAGAACGGGGCAATTGGTCGTTAGGAAACCAGAGACTGAGTGAATCACCCACCATCACGGTGAGGCGATTGCGCCCTTGACCTTGCGCCATCGCTCGCGCTTCGTGGGCAAGCAGATCAATCCATTGCGGATGGGTGGGCTGTTGGACGGCATTGATCCAGCTTGACCGAAAACTGTTAACAGGCAGTCGGGTATATGTTTGTCCTGCTCTTAACGCTGCCCATCGCTGCTGATAGAGTTGGCTGCCTGTGGCAGGTCGAGGGTTCGTCTGATAGGCCGACTCAGGCATGAGCGCAGCTGGAATAGATAATGGAGGTGTTAACGAGTGAGACGATGATGGAGGGCGCTGAGGACTGGGTGGATGTGGCAGCGTAGACGGTTTCGTCGGTGCAGCAGGATCTGATAGCCTCCCCGGTTGGTTTGCACGGGGCGATCGCTCGATCCATTGATGAATTGATGTGTCTGCGGAGAATGCATCTACCGTCACGTCATCTACTGTCACTTCATCGGCTGACACTGAATGTACTGACACTTCATCCTCGAACGATGCATCTACCGACGCTCTATCTGCCGACATTGAATGGGCTGTCGATTCATCTTCGGGCAACGAATGTGCCGAATCTGAATCTAGGGAGGATTCATCGTTGCCCTCTAGGCTCGACCTCTTGATAGAGGCGTAGCGTGACGACAGGTTAGCCTTACACCCGCTAAATTCAGGAGCAGAGGATTCAATAGTCGCGGCAGACTGCGCTCCTTGACCAGACGTACGAATAGATAACGAACTGGGATGGCTGAAAGGGCTTTGTTGTGATGGGGGGGAGATCGTCGGCGCTAGCGAGGTGTTGTTTCGAGTTAAGAGGCTGGCTGCCAGCAGGCAAAGCTCATTCATATGAATTCCAGACTCATTATGTGTACATGTCTGTTATTCTTGACACTCTCTTCTGAGATTTTCAGGATAATTTGGCGAAATATACCCGATCTTTTCGAGAATGCCTACAGGTCACAAACCATTCACAAGCGATTTAGGTCGCTATAGATTTAAATTTAAGTAGAGTGTCATTTTTCTACAGATGACGTTGAATAGAAGATAAGTGATTAAGGGGAACAGGAATTCTCAGCCTGCATAGCTGCAGATTTCAATCTGTTAGCGCAAGTGCAAGATATTAAGGAGGGTAAAGGAAATACTCCCTTCCACCTGTCTGATCTAGCGGTGTAGCGTCTTTATCATTCAAAATTGCCAAGAGATAGAAAATGTTAGTTGAAGCTGCGTTGACGGAGTCCTGATTTAGAATCTGATGTTAAATCGTCCGGAAAAACAAACCTCGTCTGATCATCATTCTCCCCTGGCTCGATGGGTGGAGATGATGGCAAATTATTCAGAGACGCAGATTCGGTTTCGCCTCAAAGGCAACAGTTTGCATCTTCTCTGTGAAGGGGAACCTTGTCCAGAGCAAACGCCTCTTCTCTTAAAGGGGGTGCATTTGCTTAAGCACAGCGACCTAAATCGGTTGAAAACGCCTCATCAGCCGCCGATTTACACGGTGCGAATCTATGGGCGATCGCCCGGTCAGAAATACCCCGAGTGGAGCAAGGTGATTCATCTTAATCAGCTCGATCGCCATTTTCGTGAGCTTCAGCAGGCCGCTGCGGTTCCCGAAGCATTTCCTCACGAATTTTCGCCCCAATCTCCAGATTCTCGTGCACCGTCAAAGCCAACGTCTCGGCCATCGAGCACATTGACTCGCTCGGCAACGGTGGCGCACTCCGCTTCACCTTCTATTTCTCCCTCTGCCCAAAACGCGGCACCTGCCTTAGCGCTTTCTCCTCAACGCCTTGCTCAAGGTGGGCAACCCGATGCGATCGCTCACTATCTGAGTGAAACCCTGAATGCATTAGGCATTTCTGTAAACGTTGCAGTCAAGACTCTCCCCTATCCCCAACGTCAACGCACACCCGATCCCACGGCCCATGATCGAGTCAAGACTGTCAGTTTGCCCTCTCCCCCAGCAATTGATTCTCCGCGTCGCCTTTGGATTACCTGCGAAGCCATCTACAGCCCTGATCCAACAGTCATCGGTGAACCGATTGCTCGACAGTTGCGTGAGTTAGAACTAGACGGCTTTCGAGATGCGGTAATTTTAGTTCAGGTTAGAGGTGAAGACGAGCCAGATTGGAGTCTGCGCGTTGACCTGACTTCCACTACTGACATTTTGACCGAGTGGGCGCGATGGGGCGATGTAGAGGCAATTAGCCGGTTGATCAAGCAGACATTAGAGCCGATTGGCATCATGTTGCTCAACGCGTCTCTCAACGATGTCACGCTCCATCTATTTTTTGGCGTTTCTCCCTCGGCGGCGGCAGTAGGGGAGTTGGCAGACGTGCTTCACGACTCTCATGCTTCAGATCAGAGTCCGAAACCAGCTCCAGATCATATTCCAAATCAGAAAGTCGTGCGGGACGCATTAGCCTCCCTGTTTGATCGGATCGGTCCGCAAGGCATCCATGCGGCAGCGCTATATGGGCAAGAAGCGACGGCAACAACGCCAACATGGGTCGAGTGGCTGAATTTACCAGCATCTAGGAATCCCGATCTATCAGCCTCAGTTTTGACGCTCGCAGAGCAGGCCGATCTAGAGGCGATCGCCTTCCTTATCCACCGTCGATTAAATCCTGATCTCAACAGCCAACTCGCGACGGGGGGTATTCGCATTCAGATTCTGCCGAAGCATGATTTGCTGCACATCATGTGCGATGCGCCCATGTGCCCAAAGCAGTCCGTTGTGGTGCCTCAAGTTGCCAACTTACTCCAGTCACTAGATCATTCAAGCTGGACTGGCATCCGCATTTATGGTCGTCGTGCGGGGCAGCGTCGCCCCCTCTGGAATCAAGGCGTTGACTTTATTGTTCGCCCACGCTTTGTGCCTGAACCCGCTCCCGAATTTGCCGCGACGGATGCGTATGTGAGTGAATTGCTAACCCCCGCTAGTGAACCGGTAATTCGCCCCAATCTAACAGCCGCAGATCTTCGCCTCGGTTGGGTGCAAGCATGGAAGAAAGCAACTTATGCCGCTCATCAAGCGCTGATTCGCTCTCATTTGTTTGCGCTAACGCCGGATGTGTCTGATCTCTCGTTTCCAAAGCCGACTCGGCCTCGAC
>DBGGTD010000258.1:0-5967 GCA_051162585.1 Elainellaceae cyanobacterium | reverse complement strand
CGGGATTGCTATATATTTCTAATGATAGGTAGTCTAACGCGTAGATTCCTCTTACGGTAAGAATAATGGCTAGCTATTTGCCGTATCGTTGACTATATTCCTGACGTTGACAATTCTATATATTTCTCTGTTGATATGCTTGGACACGTTCACTCACCTGTTTCAATGCTTCAGATCCTCTTACTAGAAGATGATCCAATCGATTTCGAACTAATCGAAGCGGTATTGAGAAATGGAGGAATTGAAAGTCACATTACGCGTGTTGCTCGTCGGCAAGATTTTTTGGAGAGCTTAAATGAGAGGCTCCCCGATTTAATTTTGGCAGATTATGTTTTACCGTCCTTTGACGGTATCGCGGCGCTCCAGTTGGCAAACACAATTTGCCCTGACGTTCCATTTATTTTAGTGTCTGGGGTACTAGGTGAAGAGCAAGCGATTGATGCTTTCAAGCAAGGAGCAACAGATTATGTCTTAAAGCAGCGTCTAGAGCGTTTAGCTCCAGCGGTTCAACGAGCATTCAGAGAAAGCCACGAGCGGCAGGAACGGCAGAAGGTCACGAAGGCACTCCATCAAACCGATGATTTGTTGCGTGCCGTTGTCGATGCATCTCCGGTTGGTATCATGACGCTCAGTTCCGACCAACGAATTATGACCTTAAACGCAGCCGCCGAGCGCCTTTATGGGTGGCTGGAGAGTGCGATGATCGATAGCCCTTTGCTAATCTTTCCTGAAGCGCAGCAAGAATCATTTGATCGTTGCTTTGCTCAAGTCCTACAGAATCGTACGATCTCGAACCAAGAATTCCAGCATTTGAGGCAAGATGGTAGCTTAATCGATGTCAGTCTGTCGCTAGCTCCACTTCATGATGCAGATGATCATATCTATGGAGTGGTAATGACAATCATAGACATTACTGACCGCAAGCAAATTGAAGCACAACGATCCAACCTCCTTGCACAAGAGAGAGCGGCTCGTTCGGCTGCGGAGACCGCTAATCGAATCAAAGATGAATTTTTAGCTGTCCTGTCTCACGAGTTGCGTACCCCATTAAATGCCATTGTCGGCTGGATTAAGTTAATCCAGAGGGGCAATCTCAACCCGACAACGCTTCAGCGGGCGCTCGATACGATTGAACGGAATGCGACTGCCCAAACTCAATTAATCGAAGATTTGCTAGATCTTTCTCGTATCGTTCGAGGCCAGCTTAGTCTAGCGATTCAACCCGTTGATGTCATTGCATTGATTCGTACTACCGTCGATACCTTACGCCCAGCAGCAGAGGCAAAATCGATTCAAATTGAGCTTGCCTTGCCAACTAACCTAGGTCAAATCCTGGCTGATTCAAATCGTCTCCAACAGGTTTTTTGGAATTTGCTGTCGAATGCTATCAAGTTCACCCCAAATTCAGGGAAGGTCTTAGTTTGGGCAGAGCCAATCGATTCGTCTCTGCACCTTGAGGTGAGTGACTCTGGAATCGGCATTGCTCCTGATTTCGTGCCCCATGTGTTTGAATATTTCCGGCAGGCCGATGGGTCAACCACGCGATCGCAGGGTGGTTTAGGTCTTGGATTAGCCATTACCCGTCACCTGGTCGAACTACATGGAGGAACAATCCACGTCGATAGTCCAGGAATAGGGCAGGGCGCCACGTTTACCGTGATGCTTCCCATGCGTGTGGTTCGAGCGAATCATGACTCGACTCCAACGCTCTTGGGAAATAAGCTAAATTTGCAAGGAGTCAAGGCCATGGTGGTTGATGATGAAATCGATACGCAGGAGTTAGTAGCTTTTGTGCTAACCCAACAGGGTGCCCAGGTTGAAACCACAGGAAGCGTGCGAGATGCGCTCAATGTCCTCGAATACTTTCAGCCAGACGTCATCATTAGCGATATTGAGATGCCAGGCGAAGACGGTTATAGCTTTTTGCGAATGGTGCGCGGGCTCCCCAACGACCATCTCAGAGCTATTCCCGCGATCGCACTCACGGCGCATGCGCGAGCAAAGGATCGGCAGCATGCACTCGACGTGGGATATCAAATCCACCTGGCAAAGCCGCTAGATCCGTCAGACGTTGTGAATGCTATCTGCTATCTAACTCAATCGTTATGACTAAAACAGTTGGTCTAGCACTAGGAGGGGGCGGAGCGCGAGGCTGGGCTCACATCGGCGTTATTCGGGCCTTAGAAGAAGCAGATATCCAGATAAGCTACTTGGCAGGCACTAGCATCGGGGCGTTAGTGGGTGCAGTATATGTTGCAGATGCTTTAGATAAGCTCGAAGCCTTTGCAGACGACATCGCCTTACAAAATCTGCTGTCTCTCATGGACGTTTCTTTTCCGAGCCCCGGTCTAATTGATGGCGATCGCATTCACGACTTTGTAGCAGGTTATGTGTTAAATAAAACAATGGAAGATGCAGCCATTCCGTTTAGATGTGTTGCCACCAACTTTTTACTGAAGCAAGAAGTTATTCTACAAACGGGCTTGATGGTCGATGCAGTGCGGGCCAGCATTTCGATTCCAGGCATCTTTGCGCCCGTCCAAAAAGACAAAAATATCTATCTGGTCGATGGGGGTGTCGTCAATCCGTTGCCTGTGAGCGTCGTCAGAGCGATGGGGGCTGATATCGTCATTGCAGTCAACTTAAACAAAGATCCTAAGACCGAAAAACCTCATTCCAGTGACGAGTCGGATCAGTCATCCCCCCCGGCTAATCGTACCGAGGGTGAAGAAAATCATTCGGAAAACCCATCTAACGACGGAGACAGCGGGGTTCTACCTACTCTCTCTAACCGATATGAGGCTCTCAAAAATGTTCTTCAAGACAAAGTAGACCAATGGATTCCCGATCCAAGCACCGGCTTAAATATCTTTGACGTGCTGGGTAATTCAATCAACATGATGGAGCAGCGAGTCACTGAAGTTAATCTCAGCCTATACAAACCAGACCTGCTGATTGAGCCCAATCTGATGGAGTTTGGCATTTTTGACTTTCATCAATCCAAGCCGATGATTCAGACAGGATATGACGCGGCAAAAGCCGCACTGCCTCAGTTGGAGGAACTATTCGCATCCCAAAATAACGACCGCGATTCAGCGTAGAGGGTATCTCGCAGCTAGTTCAGCTTCACATCGCTGATGATAGGCTTTTCTGACTTGTTAGCATTGTCGACAGACTCATCTCAAGATCCTGCGATGGGACTCGGAATTCTATCTATCGATCTCTGAGGCACGTGGAATTTCTTGCATAACGGCTATAGCCGTACGCTCTCACGTTAGGACGTTAAACGTGCGTAGAGCCCATGCGGCGCGAGGGCTCACCACACAAACCTAAGTCCGTAGGACTATACCAAGTAAACAATCAGATCCGTCGGTTCTATTCTTCTGCTAAGGGACGTATCGCTCATTCAAGGGGTATTTGGCTTTGCCCTGCTGGTCGTGCTGCAATTCGGCATTAGCTGGCTTCCAGTTAATACAAAAGGCGTACAAGAATGAGGCAAGGGTCTCCGGTGTTATTAGTATACCGGGGTGAAATTCAACATCAAACGCTAAGACACGAGCGCGTTACTGAAAGCGAAATCAGAGCTGCCGTTCGTATGAGTGGATACGCAGCTATTGAAGATACTGAAGCAGTTGTGCTTGAAACTAACGGCAATTTCAGTGTCATCCACCAGATTGGACATTCATCTGCATCGGCTCTCGTAGATGTTAGCGGATATCCTAGAGATGCAATAACGGGTTAGGTTACATCTTGGTTTTGGGCGTTTATTAGCCACTTGTTTTGTTAGGGGCGCCTATGCGTATGCTCATCCGTTCGAGCTTTCTATTAGAATCAAAACTCAAGCCACAGCACCCCATCTGCCCATGTCAACTCTCACATTGTAAGACAACGAGCGATCGCCCTAAGACAGGCACACACTGGCTACCTTGATAACGCTTACCCTTCTCTATAAAGCGAGGTTGACTGGTATCGATTACAACCGACCAGCTCTGCTCCTTCAGCCGGTCGGGAAGCGTAATCTCGATACGTTCATGATGTGCATTGAAGCAGAGCAAAAAGCTATCATCTACTACGCGGTGCCCCTGCTCATCTGTGGTGGCAATTGCGCGTCCGTTTAAGAAGATACTGATTGTCTGAGTCAGACTACCGTGCCATTGCTCCTCTGTCATCTCGCGGCCATCCGGATTAAACCAACCGATATCCTCAACGTCAGAACCATAGACAGCTCTACCTTGAAACCATTTACGTCGCCGAAACACAGGATGTTGATGGCGGAAATGAATGAGCTGACGAGTAAACTCTAGCAATGCCGAGTTTTCATCCGTTAAGTCCCAGTTGAACCAGGAAATCTCATTATCCTGACAGTACGCATTATTGTTGCCCTGTTGCGTTCGGCCCATCTCATCTCCTCCGAGCAGCATGGGAACGCCTTGAGAGAGCATCAGAGTGGCCAGAAAATTTCGCCTCTGTTGGCACCGGAGTCGCAACACGTCTGAATCATCCGTTTCCCCTTCAACGCCGCAGTTCCAAGAAATATTATGGTCGTCCCCGTCTTCGTTATTTTCTCCATTTGCCTCATTATGTTTCTCGTTATAGCTGACTAAATCATTTAGAGTAAAACCATCATGAGACGTAATGAAGTTGATGCTGGCAAAAGGGCGACGTCCACTAAACTCATAGAGATCTGAGCTTCCTGTAAAGCGATACCCAAATTCTGCCAAACCTCCATCTTCTGAGTGCCAGAGGCCACGCATCATGTCGCGATATTGACCATTCCATTCTGACCACAGCGGTGGAAAATTACCGATTTGATAGCCACCCTCACCAATATCCCACGGCTCAGCGATGAGCTTCACGTTTGATAGAACGGGATCTTGGTGAATGATGTCAAAGAAAGTAGCTAGAGTCCCGCTTTCATACAGCTCGCGGGCTAGCGCAGCGGCTAAGTCAAAGCGAAAGCCATCGACATGCATCTCTTGCACCCAGTAACGGAGGCTATCCATAATGAGTTTGAGAAGCTGGTGATGACTGACATTCAGGGAGTTGCCACAGCCCGTATAGTCCATGTAATAGCGAGGATTATCCTCAACCAAGCGATAGTATGCAGCATTATCAATGCCTCGCAATGACAGAGTGGGCCCTAAATGATTCCCTTCCCCAGAGTGGTTATAGACAACATCTAGAATGACTTCAATGCCAGCAGCATGAAGAGTTTTAACCATTTGTTTAAATTCGTTGACCTGTTGCCCCACGCTGCCGCCAGCACTATAGCTAGCATGAGGAGAAAAATAGCCAATCGGATCATAGCCCCAGTAACTTCGAAGTCCTTTTCCAACGAGGTGTCCTTGCTCAGCATAATAGTGCTGGACGGGGAGCAACTCGACTGCTGTGATTCCTAATGACTTGAGGTGTTCAATGGCTGCTGAATGGGTCATTCCAGCATAGGTTCCTCTCAGTTCTTCTGGGATGTCAGGGTGCAGTTTGGTAAAGCCTCTAACGTGGACTTCATAAATGACAGTTTCATGCCACGGAATTTCTAGTGGTTGGTCATCGCCCCAGTCGAAAGAATTATCAATGACCACTGATTTAGGAATTTGGCGTGTGTCATCTAAATCAGACTGGGCTAAATCCTGATCTGGATCATCCCAGGGATACCCGAAAATTTCTGGCCCATGATGGATATCACCAGCGATCGCCTTGGCATACGGATCAATCACCAGCTTAACCGGATTGAAACGACGACCTTCCTCTGGTTCATAGGGACCATACACTCTAAATCCGTAGCGTTGTCCAGGTCTGACACCGGGGACATAGCCATGCCAAACGAAGTGATAGATTTCAGGCAACCGAATCCGCGTCTCCTGATCGGCTTCATCAAATAAACAGAGTTCGACCTGCGTGGCGCTTTCTGAGAATAGGGCGAAGTTAGTTCCATTCCCATCCCAAGTTGCCCCTAATACATTAGAC
>DBGGTD010000257.1:0-11793 GCA_051162585.1 Elainellaceae cyanobacterium | reverse complement strand
CTCCTGGATTCTCGCCCCATTTATGATTGCCCAGATAATCCGCAAGTGGCATCTGAACGAAAGAAGCCTCAAGTCCCGCTTCAGCGAGTCATCACAGGCGATTTTAGCCTGGTTCGATTGATCAGCCATCCTGATTTAGAGTTCAATCAACCCTATTTGCAAGACTGGGTGGCGCCAATTCATCAATGGCTTCGGGAGGAAAAGGACGTTTATTTCTTCGTGCATTGCCCTGACGAGGGGCGATCGCCTCACATCGCTCGGCAGTTTCAACAGATGTTGGAGCACAATAACGTGCCCGTTTTTCCCTTACCGTGGAATGGGGTAGAGCCACCACCGGCTCAGCTCAGCCTATTCTAGAAATCAAGGATGACTCACTTTTAATGTGAATGGTATAGCCTGAACCTAATTCAAGTTCTAATGATGTCTTGCTCTTACTATTTTCCTGACCTATGACCACGCGCGATCGCCCTCCAACTCAGTCTGGCTCATCGGGGCACTCCCGTCCCAAAATCAATGCATTGACCATGTTCCGGCTCGGACTTTTTCAGATGGGGCTGGGCGTTTTGACTGTTCTCACGGTGGGTGTTCTCAATCGAGTCATGATCACCGAATTGGCGATTCCTGAAGCAATCACATCAACCGTGCTGGCAATTTCTCTGCTGGTTGCTCCCGCGCGGATCTGGGTAGGGCAAGTGTCGGATGCCAAACCTCTGGGCAAATATCATCGCACGGGGTATGTCTGGATTGGCGCAGCGTGTTTTATGGCAATTTTATTGGCCGCCGTACAAGTTGTCTGGCAACTGGGTGCATTGGTGCAGATCAATGGAGGCTGGAGCTGGACGACGCCAACGATTGGGTGGACGACGCTTTTAGCACTCCTGATGGCGCTCTATGGCTTGGTAACCAGTTTAAGTTCTACCTCGTTCTTTGCACTCCTCGTAGATGTGTCTGACGAGGATGATCGCGGCAAACTGATCGGCATTGTTTGGACAATGCTCATGGTTGGGTTAGCCATCGGTGGAATTAGTAGCAAAATTTTGCTCAGTCCGTTAGAGGATATCAATGCCTCAATTGACTTGGTGCAACGCTCAGTGACCCATCTATTTTGGACAGTGCCGCTGATTGTGTTTGGGCTGGCGATCGCCGCTACAGTCGGGGTAGAAACGAAATACTCTAGATATTCATATCGCTCAATGGCGGTTAACCGGGAAGACCAAATTACCCTGGGTGCTGCGCTGCGAGTGTTAACGGCAAGCCGGCAAACGGTGGTCTTCTTCGTGTTCTTGCTGATGATGACATTTAGCCTATTTCTGCAAGAAACTGTGTTGGAGCCCTACGGTGGCGAGGTGTTTCAGATGTCAATTCCTGAAACATCGTTGCTCAATACCTACTGGGCCATAGGTCTATTGCTCAGCCTAAGCGCAACGGGGTTTTTCCTCATCCCTCGACTCGGCAAGCGACGAACCACAAAATTGGGCTGTTTAGCAGTTGCGTTTTCGTTCTTTTTAATTATTGCGTCGGGCTTCACCGCCAATGAAAATATGTTGAGACTTGCCCTGGTGCTATTTGGCATGGCGACCGGGATTTTGACTACCGGAGCCTTGAGCCTGACGCTTGATCTCACTGCGGCTGAAACGGCAGGAACGTTTAGCGGTGCATGGGGCTTGGCACAGTCGATGGCGCGAGGGGTTGCCGTTGCCGGAGGTGGCTATGTTCTTGGATTTGGAAAGACGATATTCGACTCTCCTGTTTTGGCATATGGGGTCGTATTTGGGCTGCAGGCTATTGGCATGGTGTTAGCCATTGGGGTCTTAAATCGCGTTAACGTTCAAGAATTCCGCTCAAACACTAGCGAGGCGATCGCCACCGTATTGAAAAATGACCTAGATTGAAATCATCTGAAGAGCCCGGTCGCAAACTCTTTCATCCCTTATCCTCTACTCCCTCATCATGAGCTTTTGGACTCAGATTCTGACCTTTTCCGAACAAACGACTCGTCGAGTCGGCAAACAGTTGCTAGACGACTTTGGTTCTGCTCAAGCGAGTAAAAAAGCTGATGGCAGCTTAGTCACGCAATCCGACGAATGGGCTGACGAAGAATTGAGACGATCTATTCTGGATGCATTTCCTAGTCATGGAGTGCTCAGTGAAGAGGTCGAGCATGTTTTTCCAGAAACAGACTGGTGTTGGATTATTGACCCCATTGATGGTACCACCAACTTCACGCGCGGCATTCCGCTGTGGGGCATTTCATTGGGATTGCTCTATCACGGTACTCCAGTGTTTGGATATGTGTATTTGCCCTCGCTTGACTACGCGTTTCACGGCTATTGGTCAGGAGCATCAGGGTTGGATATGCCGTCGGGTGCTTTTCTGAATGGTCAACCCATTCGCGTCAGTACAGATGCGCCGTCAGCCAATCATTTTTTTAGCCTATGTGCTCGTAGCACAAAAGTTTTGCAGAATCCAGAGCCGTTCCCGTGCAAGATTCGGATGCTGGGCATCGCGACCTATAATTTGCTGACGGTGGCAATGGGAACCGCGTTGGGCGGCGTAGAAGCCACGCCTAAAATCTGGGACATTGCTGCAATTTGGGCGATCGCCCATGCCGCTGGGGCCGTTTGGATTCCACTCGATGAGACTCCTGTGTTTCCACTCCAACCCGGACGCGATTATGGCACGCGATCGTTCCCCACATTGGTCGTGAGCCAAGATAAATGGGTGTCGCTATTCCATAGCCAGGTACAAGTCGTTGTTAATCGTTAAGCAAACAGGAGCAGCACATGTGAATCTGATTACCGCCAAATGGAGCATCAACGACTATCACCAGATGATTGCGGCTGGCATTTTATAGCCTTACGCTCTCGCGTTAGGACGCTGAACGTGTGTAGACCCCGCGCGGCGCGCGGGGTCTACACACAAATCTGAGCGCGCAGGGCTATAGAGACTCGTCATGTCGAATTAATCGATCTAGAGAAGTTTTAAGTCAAGGTACGATTTGCCTAGCGTTTCCTGCGATTGACATCTCAATCCAGCGATTAGTAGGTAATTAAGGCGATGCAGTTGATGCTAATTGCCAAACCCGAATCGTTTCATCGGCACTGGCGCTAGCAAGCAGTTGACCATCTGAGCTAAAACTCACCGCTAAAACAGCCTCATCATGGTCAGTTAGCGTATTTTGTAACCCTTCAGATGACCAAATTTTCACCGTATGGTCATCGCCGCCACTGGCAAATAGCTCCCCGTTGGGTTGTGTGGCGATCGCCCAGATTTTGCCAGTATGCCCCACTCGCGTGTCTGCCAAAATTCCTTGCTTAATAGTCCAGCGCTGAATTTCTCCCGAGTTATTGCCGAGCAATACATCCTGCCGATTAGGACTCATCGCTAGCGCCAGAATTGGATGGTCATTATTGGGAATAGTCTGAAGCAAGGTTCCGGTTTGTAAATCCCACATCTTAAGGCACTGATCGTCTCCACCACTGACCAACATACGGCTGTCAGAACTAAGGGCGATCGCCCTAACGGGGGCCGAATGCCCTATTAGCGTACGGATTAGTTTTCCTGATGTTGTATCCCAAAGCCTAATCTGATGATCCCAACTCGCACTTATCAAGGCATGGTACTTAGGAATAAACGCGACAGATGTGACGATATTCAAATGTCCGACCAGGGTGCGAATCAAACTGCCCGTGCGGAGGTGCCAAAGTTTGATGGTGCAGTCTTTGCTTCCGCTCGCCAAGATTTGCCCATCTGGACTCATTGCTAAGCACTGCACTGCGGCTGAATGCCCCTCTAGGGTGGCAAAGCATTCCCGAGTTCGGAGATTCCACAAGCCAATTGTGCCATCTTGACTACCGCTCGCCAGCATCTTGTTCCCTTGGACAACGACAACGCTGGTTACGCTGTCTGAATGCCCGATTAAGGTATGCACGCATTCCCACGAAAACCTGGGCGTTGAGTGTGGTTCTTGGGATGAAGAGGGCATCGGAGACTGAGTTTCGGGTGAAGAATGTCGTTCGGCAGGTTGCGTAGATTCAACGGTTTGCTTTAATTCGAGCTGTTTTGCTTTCAACAAAAATGCCTGATATGCCTCATTCAGCCGTTTGATCAGTTCTTCGGCTATTTGCTGTTTTTCAGGATTATTCGGAAACCGATCAGGGTGCCATTGCTTGGCTAGCGTACGATACGCTTGCTTAATATCGTGGTGTGATGCCCCCGGTTTAAGCCTCAAAACTCTGTAATATTTGTTGATATCGGTCATTGTGTTCAGGCTGATTCGTCTATATCCTGGCTCTTTACATTTCAGTTTTCCCGACTAGATGTGCTGAATCCGCATTCTATGCGTTGTCCTGCTTCCTTATACTCACCAACTCTAAATGAAACCTGATAAGAATTGGCGGGTTGATCCATTCATCATGGCAATTCCCAAGGGCGATCGCACATGTATTAATTCCAGAATCAACCCAAAATTCCTCCCGTATGAAAATATCTCGATTCAGACCAACCCAATGAATAAAATCCTTTACTTGGCAAATCCCTACGGCTTTTCTCAGCAGCAGCGAACCCTTTTGCTTCCACCCATTATTCAAATACTTGAATCTTTGGGAGCTGAGGTGTGGGAACCGTTTGAGCGCAATAATCAAGTTGATATCTCAACCCAGGGATGGGCCTATAAAGTTGCACAAGCCGATGTTCAGGATGTGAAAAAATGTGGCGGCATTTTTGCAATTGTGAACGGCACCCCGCCCGACGAAGGCGTGATGGTTGAGCTAGGAATGGCGATCGCCCTTAATAAAGCAATTTTCCTGTTCCGAGATGACTTTCGCCAATGTGCCGACAGTGAAGAATATCCCCTCAATCTAATGTTGTTTGCGGGGTTACCCCAAATCCAGTGGCAGAACTACTATTACACATCCGTCGATGAAATCAGTTCACCTCAAAAGGCCCTCTATCAATGGCTGCAAAGGAATGAGTGAGGAAACAACCTGATTGACTGACAAAACTTTTGTAGCGGAAGTTGAAACTGCTGCTACACGTACAAAGTCGGCGCGGCTTCGGCTGCCCTGATGCCCTTGTCTGCCTACGCACCTAATCTGTAATCATTGCTACTCAAAATTCCTTCACTTTGGGCGAGTCTCATTACGAGTATTCGTGTAAGTTATTATTTGGAGAAAGCTTAATGGTGATGGAGATGAGTGCTCCGGGCATGCTCGAAGAACTAGATGACGATCGCATTATTCAATTTATGACCGAACTCAATCGTCAAGGAGTTGAGTATCTGCGATTTGAGCTGCCCGACTTGCACGGGGTCTCCCGCCTCAAGGTTGTGCCAGTTGACAAGGTCGAAGGATATATTCGCAAAGGTCTTAACTTTTATGGGGGCACCCTAGCGCTAGATACGGCATCGATCGTGGTTCCTAACTCGGGATATCACGCCGAGCGTAAATATCAAGACCATAATCTGTTCCCTGATTTGGACACATTAACGCTGGTTCCGTGGCTTGAGAAAACGGCAAAAGTCATTTGTGATCCCTATTGGAGCCCTGCCGAACCTCTGAAAGCAGCCCCCCGTCGAGTGCTCAAAAATCTGCTGGCGCATGCTCATCAATTAGGCTTTGATGTCATGATGGGGCACGAATTTGAGTTTTACCTCTTAGATGCAAAAACAAAAAACCCCTTGTTTGATGGGCTGCATATTTTCAACCACATTCGTAACCAATATGTGCCCGAACTCGATCAAATGCTAGCTTATCTGCAAGCATCCGGAATTGATGTGATCACCCATAACTGTGAATACGCCCCATCTCAGTTCGAAATTAACTATGGTGCATCGACAGGGATCAAAGGCGCAGACAAAGCGTTTACCTTCAAGAATGCGGTCAAAGAAATCGCACATCGGCTAGGCTATCAGGCAACGTTTATGTCTAAACCCTTTGAAGGAACGGCGGGGTGCTGTTGCCACTTTCATGTCAGCCTATGGAATGCGGGCACCGATACTAATGCATTTCTAGATCCCCACGATGAACTAGGGCTATCTGCGGCAGCCAAGTCCTTTATTCAGGGCATTCTCGATCATGCTCCGGCAATGATGTCGCTGATTGGGCCTACTCCAAACTGCTACCGTCGCCTTAAGCCCCATACCTTTGCTCCGTCAAACATTAGTTGGGGCATCGAAGATCGATCGGCAATGGTGAGAGTGAAGGCGACTCGTGATGAAGGCACCCATATCGAAATGCGGGCAGCATCTGGATTAAGCAACCCTTACTTGACGGCTGCGGCAACCCTGGCTGCGGGGCTCTTAGGTATTAAGAATCAGAGCGTCTTACAGCCGATGGTCGAGGGGCCTAGTGAAGATGACCCTGATTTACCTAAACTTCCGGCCACTCTTGATGATGCGTTAGACGCATTGGGTGCTGATACAGAGATGCAAGAACAGGTAGGGAGCGATTTCTCCCATCTATTCACGACAGTCAAACGCTTTGAGCTGACTCGCTTTCATGACCACATCACTGAGTGGGAGAAACATGAATATATGGAGATCTATTAATCGGGTGCCGGGCGATCGCCTGGGGAATAGCCGTTCTGCTCTCCATCCAGCTACATCTTGATTTGGTGCATCCCCCTAACCGTCACCAAGAGTTGGCGATCGCGCTGAAAAATTTGATTAGACGGATCAAGATGAATCGCATAATCCATCGACAGGATAGCCTCATCATAGCGGTTTAATTGGGCCAGGCATTCTGCCCGAATAGCCCATAATCCTGAAGCCTGAGGGATATACCGGAGCGCTTGGCTTAAATCTTCAAGAGCCTGTTGATAGTGCCCCTCTTGATAGTGCTTGATTCCGGTGTCTGAAAGTTCTTGAAATACCTTTTCTTGAGCCTCTTTCTCGGCATTAGGATGCTCTATCGGCTGGTTTTGACCGACTAGAACTCCTCTATAGACAGTGGCTCGTCGTATTTGGGAGGGTTGAGAGGGTTCAGATGAGCGAGACAAGTTTCCGACGCTACGTTGCTTATATCGGTTGCCACGATAGTTTAGTTCCATTTATACATTAACCCCAGGGAAACTCACGACAATTAGATTACGTATTGACTGCTCAAGTGAAAAATCACTTCGGAAAATTAAAACAACGAAGTGTAAGGGGGCTTAACAAGCTTTAATAAAGCATGTATTCGGTGAGAAATACACTAGTATGTACGCGCCTTTACTCAAAAAAAATGCAATCTTATAGACGTCTCAAATCCTTTGCAAGCAATAAATTTAGTCTTTTCATAGAGACATGAATTACAACGGCAATACATGTGTAATTCGATACATTTGTTGAGGTGGACGGGATCAAAACTGACACATGAGATGATTCTGATACAGAGATCACCGATTAGGTTTAGACTTTGAGCGGGCGGCATGTACGTTTTAGATTTTGAGATAAAAATTTGAAATTCTTCGCATAAGGGTTCATTGTGGTAGTATCTTGTATGGTTCGAAGCCTTACGCTGCCCCGTTCATTGAACCTGTGGTGTAGGAGACAGCAGGAGTGCGTGAGAGTACATTAATTAGCAAAGCCGATGCTGGTTCACAGCGAAATTCATTAGAGCCAATTCGAATTGGTGTCATTGGAGTCGGCAATATGGGACAACACCATACACGAGTCCTTAGTTTATTAAAGGATGTCGAATTGATAGGTGTGGCTGATGTCAATGCAGAACGAGGAATTGATACCGCGAGTAAGTACCAGGTTCGGTTTTATGAAGACTACAAAGACTTGTTACCTCATGTCGATGCGGTGTGCATTGCAGTCCCGACCCGCTTGCATCACGACGTTGGGATGACCTGTTTGCAAGCGGGCGTTCATGTTTTGATTGAAAAGCCAATTGCTGCCAGCATCGCAGAAGCAGAGTCATTAGTGAATGCCGCTGCCGAGTTTCATCGAATTTTGCAAGTTGGGCACATTGAGCGGTTTAATCCTGCATTTCAGGAACTTAGCAAAGTTCTAAAAACCGAAGAGATTCTCGCACTAGAAGCGCATCGAATGAGCCCTTACTCAACGCGGGCGAATGATGTCTCGGTGGTGCTTGATTTGATGATTCACGACATTGACCTCTTAATGGAATTAGTAGGCGTTCCGGTAGCAAAGCTCACATCAAGTGGCAGCCGTGCTTCGGATTCGGGATACCTCGACTATGTAACCGCTACGCTAGGATTTGCCAATGGCATCGTAGCGACCGTGACCGCGAGTAAGGTAACGCATCGGAAGATTCGACGAATTGCTGCCCATTGTAAGCATTCACTGACTGAGGCAGATTTTCTCAACAATGAAATTTTGATTCATCGCCAAACAACTGCGAATTGCTCGACTGATTATGGTCAAGTTTTGTATCGGCAAGATGGGCTGATTGAAAAGGTCTATACCAGTAACATCGAACCGCTACACGCTGAGCTAGAGCACTTTGTGAGCTGTGTTAGAGGCGGAAACCAGCCTTCTGTGGGGGGTGAACAAGCTCTCAAAGCGCTTCGGTTAGCTAGTCTCATTGAACAGATGGCTCTTGACGGGCAGCCATGGCAATCGTCTGATTCTGATGCAGATGTCGCATATCCGAATTCTCCACCAATCGCGGTTTAGATTGCTCGATCACTCTGGTGCTTGGTCACTGGGGTGTCTGTATTTAATCTCTCGGCGCAGGTTATGGAGCACGGTATCAGAGTCGACCTGATCAAGAATATCTTGAATGATAGTGTTGATGCCTTGAGGCCCCCAGGTGCAGCCCTGTTTCAAATAAATCTGCGCTGCCTTGCCGACCCGGTATGAACCATACCCAGCAAGACTTGCTTGGGCGATCGCCGTTGTCGAATAGGCTGCAAATCCTCCGACACTGTCAAAGACAGACGCCAGCGCTGCTGCGCTCTTCCCAAAGCCTAGCAGCAGCCCACTGCCAAATTCTCCTAGACATAGGCTACCCGAACTCCAAACAATCGCATTCCAAAGCCTGTTCGCCTCATAGCCCGTCATGGGTAGCCCGTATAAACGAGCCAGGGATCGAATCATGACTAAATCTGCGGCGGCCCCCCCGAGTAGATCAAGTACAGCAATCGGATTTGCGGCAACTGCGATCGCCTTCCAACGGGCACATTTCCAGATTAGATCTTCTGCCTCATCCTCATGGATTTGGAGGGTTTTATGGGCGATCGCTGCTTCCGCCTCTCTCGCTTGTCGAAGTGCGTTTAAGGCCAGCAACGACTTACCTTCTCGCTTTAGAATAGTGATCAGTTTTTGGCTTAATTCATGGATCTGAGGAGGCGGTGACTCCCAGTCATGAGTGACTCGACCATCAGGCCACTCAATTCTCACTTGAAGCGGAGCAGGCTCAGCGGCCACCATCACGATATCGTTAGACAAAATTGGCTGAGGAAGGGTGGCCCCCAAATCTTGCTTAAACAGAACCTGAAGCTTTTGATAAATTGCTTGACGATCGGTATTTGGATATAAGTCAGTTTTATTGAAAACTAAGATGAGGGGTTTGTGAGCGTCTTGAAGCTGAACCAATGCCTCATATTCGCGACGAGTAATATCGCCTGAAACGACAAACAGAATCAGATCAGCTTGGTAAGCGACTTCCTGAGCCATTCCAGCCCGAATTTCACCGCCGACTTCGTCAAGCCCAGGTGTGTCAATCAATTCGATTGTGGGTAGTTGATTTGGTTTACCTAACGGCGACCAATACACCGAGCGAGGCCAGCGCGTTACACCGTGGAGGGGGCCTGTTTGAAGAATTTTTTGCCCGATTAAAGCGTTGATGACGGCTGACTTACCTCGGCTCACCAGTCCGAAGACAGCAATACGAATAACGTTGTGATCCAGTTTATCTAGGGTGGCTGAGATCTGTTCTAAATCGGCTTTGAGCGCGGATTGCAAATTGATTGCTTGAGGATGCCTCTTTGACAGACGCAATTGCTTAGAATAACGGCTAATGGCCTGTTTGAGGCTAGCGCGAGCGCGATTGAAGTGGGCGTCTGATACATTAACCCATGTCAAATTTGAACGGGGCGATCGTGCCGATGCCTCATTCAAGTCAGAAAAATTAGAATGTTCACCCGATGATTGTGAATGCCTCAAAACCAATCAAACCCACCATTCCCTGTTAATTGATAAAGTTTATTAATAGATTGCCTCTATTTTCTCTAATTGTCTAAGCGACTCATTTTCTAAGCCATCACTCAGGATGATTTTGCGAGTGACTGCGATATATAGCGATCCCAAATCGCTTGTGAATTGTGTTTGAGCAGTGGGGCGGGCTGCGCCCGCCCCACTGCTCATAACCCATCTAGGATTGCTATAGGGGTTAAATTATCGTCTAATGCAGAGTGATGATTTGTCAGCGCGATTTGCGCTGAATTTCCAGGGTTCAACCGTTTGATGCCCTGTTGAACTAGCATGCTAAGAAATGCAGTTCGCTGATTCTGTTGAAAGATTGTGGTAAGTGAATCCGTCAACCGTTCAAATTGAAATGGTGATGCAGAATCCGCATCAGCGTGATGACTCCGTTCTTCGAAGTAGGCAATCAGGCTTAATCCAGCAATTCGTGTCAGGTAAGCAGCGCTAATGCCCTGCACTAACCCACCTGCAACAAACGTAGCGGCATTGCTTTTGAGCAGCGGGCTAATTGCCTGAGTCGACAGTTCGACTAATCCAAGTTTCACCATGACGGATGCTAGGGTGCTAGCAGCGGTTTTTGCCTGTTCGACGGAGAATTTCTGCTGATAAAGCGTGCCCAAATCAATAATCAGTTGGGTATTGATTGCAGCAGTCGCAATGACATCCAAGCTAGGAACTGGATTAGCAAATGCTGCGGTTGCGGCAATCCATTGATATTGCTCAATCAGAGGTAACGCGCGATCGCGCCGAATTTGGTTTAACCGAATCTGAATCTCAGCTTGGAGCGTTTGTGCATCCCGAAAAACAGTTGCTAAGATAAGCTGCTGCCCTTCTTGTTGCAAAACTAGACCTAAACGGTCAGTCAGGGCTGCAACATCCGATGCAGATTGCTCAAGCCACTCTTGCAGTGAGCCATCCGATTGAAGTTGACGTACTTTAATTGGCGCTGGTGCCGTAGAAATCGCCACAACATTGTCATGCTGCAAACTGCCCTGCATTTGAGCTTGAAGCTGCTTCAGAATGGTAAGACGATCTGCTGGCAAATATTGGTCTTGTTTGTTGAAGACTAAAAGCAGTCGCTGGTTGCGATCGAGAAATTGATGAATCTGTTGAAACTCTAGCTGCGTTAAATCTCCATCAACCACAAACAACACTAGGTCAGATTTTAAGGCCGCAGCGATCATGCTATCTGATTCATCAATGCCAACCGATGGTGTGCAGCATGTATCTTGAATAGAAATCTGGAGCGGAAACGTTGTAGAAAACTCAGAAAGCCAGTCTGATGTTAGCTGACTAACCAACGAAGATTTACCGACCGCCGTTCCGCCGACAGCATGAATAAAAATCTCGGTGCGATGAAGATCTGACTTAAGCCGGGTGAGTTGATTTTCTAAGTCGGCAACGGAGTCTAAATTGTCTCCAGATTCTGCGAGCAGCTTACTAAGCCGAGTCTCTGCCGTTTCGATCGCCCCTTTAACGGCTTCATAATCGGGTGCAATTGGGGCAGATGAAAGAGACTCATTGGCTAAGGGTGTTTTTTGCTTGAGCCACCACACACCAGAACCGATGGCGATCGCCCCCCAAACCATCGTCCCGCCAACGTCTAAGACCGACGGAGAAAAACTATCCCAAATCCAGAC
>DBGGTD010000256.1:0-12273 GCA_051162585.1 Elainellaceae cyanobacterium | reverse complement strand
GTAGAAGGCAGAAGGCAGAAGGCAGAAGGCAGAAGGCAGAAGGCAGAAGTAGGGTGCTGTTAGGCGTAGCCGTAACGCCACCTCTAACGCACTTCTTTTGGTTCGATTTCTCAAACTCCTTACTTTTGTTCAATGTCAGACGCGTCCCTTTGATATAGGATGCAAGAAATAGAGATCATATATAGCCTTACGCTCTCGCGTTAGGACGTTAAACGTGTGGTCCCCGCGGCGCGGGGGCTCACCACATAAAACCTGAGTCCGTAGTACTATAGAATGCCTCGTTATGTCTTTGATTGAGCAAGTCCGTTCGCAACTCCCAGACAATGCCATTGACAACCTGCATCGCGCAGATAGCATGTGGCAACGCTATAAGAATGATGAGCTATCGGTGCCGCAGGTCGTAGATAACGCTGAGGAGCCACTCGATACGATCGATTGGGATGTGGTGATTTGCGGAGGCACCTTAGGCATCTTATTGGGGAGTGCCTTGGTTCGGCAAGGATGGCGAGTTGCGATTCTTGAGAAGGGCCGATTGCGAGGACGCGACCAAGAATGGAATATTTCTCGACGTGAGCTTGATGTCTTCGTTGAGCTTAATTTACTTACTCATGATGAACTCAATCGGGCGATCGCCACCGAATATAACCCCGCCCGCATTGCCTTTCACGATGGCGTTGAACTCTGGGTCAATGATGTCCTAAACATTGGCGTTGACCCGGTGTACTTACTCGACACCCTCAAATCAAAATTTCTCGACGCGGGCGGCATGCTGTTTGAAGAAACTCCCTTTGCTGGCGCAACCGTTCATCCCAATGGTGTGCATATTGATGCAGGGCAGGGACTCACCACCCGACTCGTGATAGACGCAATGGGTCACTTCTCTCCCATCGCCAAGCAAGCCCGGGGCGGCGAAAAACCCGATGCCGTGTGTATGGTCGTTGGCAGTTGCGCTCAAGGATTTCCCGATCATTCGACGGGCGATTTGTTTGCATCCATCACTCCTATCGAGCATCACTGTCAGTACTTCTGGGAGGCATTTCCAGCCCGTGATGGGCGCACGACCTACTTGTTTACCTACCTTGATGCTCATCCGCAGCGCCCTAATTTAGAAGATTTGTTCGAAGACTATCTCCGACTACTGCCGACCTATCAAGGCGTTGACCTTGCTCAGCTCGATTTCAAACGAGTGCTGTTTGGCTTCTTCCCCTGCTACCGGCGAAGCCCATTGCAGCTTCCCTGGAATCGATTTCTAGCGATTGGAGACAGTAGTGGCAGTCAATCTCCCTTGAGCTTTGGCGGATTTGGAGCGATGATTCGTCATCTCAAACGACTGACCTACGGCGTTCATGACGCGCTGCAAGCGGATCAGCTTGATCAGGGCGCTCTTGCGCTTTTGCAGCCCTATCAGCCCAACCTGTCGGTGACGTGGCTATTCCAGCGGGCAATGAGCGTTGGAGTGGATCAAACGGTTGACCCCAATCAAATTAACCATCTGCTGTCTGATGTGTTTCAAGACATGCATCAGTTGGGCGATCGCGTTCTCAAGCCGTTTTTGCAAGATGTTGTGCAATTTTCAGGGCTGTTTCAAACCTTAACCCGCACCTCTATTCATCATCCCGGAATGGTATTTAAAATCATTCCACAGGTCGGTGTATCCACGTTGCTCAACTGGATGCTGCACTATGCTAATTTAGGCGCTTACACGGCCCTCAGCGCTCTCGGTAAATCGGTGTATCCGCTGATTAAGACGCTGCCTCCGGCTCAGGCATACTATCTCAATCGTTGGATCGATGCGTGGCGCTATGGGTCTGGAGATGATTATGATGCATGAGCACTGCGTTGCCGTGTGCATTGGCCTCATTCGAATGGAGGAGTACAGCTAAACCACTATGGATTTTCCGATCGCTCGACACAATTTTTACTCCGAAATTCGTCAGCCCGATGACCAAATCGATCTGGCGCGAGCGGCACTTTATATCGCTCAAGAAGAATATCCGACGCTTGATCCTGATGAGTATTTAAACGCGCTCGATACGATGGCGGCTGATATCCAAGGGCAGCTCTCAGACGAGTCATACCCGTTGCGCATCATCCAACGCATCAACTACTATCTCTATGACGATCTGGGTTTTCGAGGAAACGCAGGAAACTACTATGACCCAGACAATAGCTATCTCAATCAAGTCATCGAGCGGCGAGTTGGAATCCCGATTACCTTATCCCTCGTATATTTAGAACTGGCAAAACGATTGGAGTTTCCGATGGTGGGCGTGGGTATGCCGGGGCATTTTTTGATTCGCCCCACTCTCCCCGATATGGCTATTTTTGTTGACCCGTTCCATCATGGGGAAATTATGTTTTCTGAAGACTGCCAGGAGCGGCTCACCGACCTGTATGGTGGGGCGATCGCCTTTCGCCCAGAGTTTTTATCGGTGGATACTCGGCAATTCTTAGCTCGAATGCTCACCAACCTGAAGTTTATTTACATTAACCAGGGTAATGTCTCAAAATGCTTAGCAGCAATTGATCGCATCTTGTTATTAAATCCTGATTCCCCGACAGAGCTGCGCGATCGCGGTCTGCTGTACTACCAGATCAGCCGGTGGACAGAAGCCCGCCACGATTTAGAAAGCTATCTACACCACACGCCGTTGGCTCGAGATGCTTCTGTCGTGCGCCAAATTCTTGAGCGGATAGACGGTGGCTAGTCAAAAATCAGCTAATTATTGAGAGTGCGGGCATCTTGCCCGCGACGTGAGCGAGACTAAGGTTATGAACCTTCCGCCATCTTGTACTAGAGTGAAAGCCCAGTGCATCATTGAAAGCTTTCGTGGAGCCTTTCTGCCACCCGCTTGAGCCGCCGAAGCTGATCCTGCATATCCTGCTGTGTCCACGTGGCGGCAAAGGTTTCAAACCCGAATCGAATGAGCGGATTTGGAACCTTAAATTCGAATCGATTAATCAGCGTCGTTCCGTGTTGACCGGGCTGGCATTCCCAGCGATCGCGCCCTTGAAAAAATCCGTTAAATTCCCAAACGATCAGCCCTGGTTCGCGCTCAATGACGGTGCTGCGGAGGCTAGGTTTGAGTCCGGGAATTTGAATGATAAAGCGAGTTTTGCTTCCCAAATCCGTGCTCCATTCGCCGATGGGCTCACACCGCAGCGCCGGATTCAGCCAACGATGCATCAGAGTGCGGTCAGTTAAGCAAGTTTCGACGGCGGTTGCGCTGGCATTAATTCGAATAGACTGCTCAAACACTTGAATCGGAGACATTACCTAATCACACGACACTGAAATATGAAGAACGACAGCCCTATCAGAACTATCCCTATTTGCCTCATTTTGGCATGTCAAACCAAAACTAACATCTGGAGTTTCAGGAGTTTTGTCAGTCAACTAGGTCGCTCACATGCGGTATAGTCCTACGGACTCAGGTTTGTGTGGTGAGCCCCCGCGCCGCCCGCGGGGGCCACACGTTCAACGTCCTAACGCGAGAGCGTAAGGCTATACATCGCTTGATGAGATAGAAAATGACTCCAGAATACATAGAAGAATCTTGATACTTCGGCATGTTTGATGTTTACTAAGTAGATGCGTGTAGGCGATCCCGATGATACTCGAAGGGATTACTTTGAGCTGTGTCTACGAAGCAACTTTGCCTAGGGATCTGTTTGGTTTCTTGGCGTAGGTTGAGCTTGCATGATTGATAAAGAAATCTGATAGAAGTGTGTAATACTCCACACCTCTTAGTAAGCCAAAGATATGCAAAGCTTTGGCATAAAAACTAAAGACTATCGGTAGATTAGATTCCATAAAGCCTTAATTCATCATAAAGATAGATGTTGAGGAGAGAATTTTCTTTGTAATCTACCCTCATTGGGATTTTGTTGAATAAACATAGTTAGGAGTTACGGAAATTGTGAATGATATTTGGCATGGGCAGCCGCTTGCTGCGGTTGCAGCGCCTATAAATATTCCACCCCTGATTGCTCAAGCCACAAATGGAGCAAGCAACAGTGTTCAAATTGCGGGATTAGAATTTGGCCCTTATATACCTTTAATCCGCGCGATCGCCATTTTGGTCATCGGCTGGATTATTGCGACGCTTGCAGCGGTGGTTGTGAGAAGTCTTTTAAATCGGACTGATATCGATAATCGTTTAGCCTCTTGGATTGTTGGTGATGAAGAGGGCGCGACCCCTCCCCCTATCGAGAAGTGGGTTGCTAATACGGTCTTCTGGACTATTATCATCTTCGTGTTGGTGGCCTTTTTCCAAGCCGTCAACTTAGAAGCTGTCTCAGAACCCCTTAATAGCTTATTAGAGCAGGTCTTTAGCTACTTGCCACGTGTGGGTGGTGCGGCTGTGTTGCTGGCGATCGCCTGGGCATTAGCAACCATCGTGAAGCTGATCACGACGCGCGGCTTGAAGGCTCTAAAAGTCGATGAACGCATTTCTCAGCAGTCAGGAACAGACGTACCTGAGGGCGGCAACGGCAACCAATTTAGCCTGAGCGAAACGATCGGGAACGTTCTATATTGGTTTATTTTCCTGTTCTTTTTGCCGTCAATTCTCAGCACGCTCCAGCTAGAAGGCCCTCTAGAACCTGTCCAAAATCTGCTAGATCAGTTCCTAGCCTTCTTACCGAGAGTGGTTGCTGCGGTGATCATTTTCGCAGTGGGCTGGCTGATTGCCACCATTGTCAAAGGAATTGTCAAGAACTTGCTGGCTGCAACGGGGATTGACCGATTTGGTTTGCGGCTGGGCATTGGCGATGAAGCAGGAGAGCAAACCCTCTCGGGCATCATTGGTCTGGTCGTATTTGCTCTCATCTTGATCCCAGTTGCAATTTCGGCGCTCGATGCTCTCAATATTGAGTCTGTATCTGAGCCTGCGATCGCCATGTTAAACCAGGTGCTCAATACGCTGCCTGAAATCTTCACGGCTGGGTTAATCCTTGTTTTGGCATATTATGCAGGCAAGTTTTTGGGCGAATTGGCCACGACCATCCTCACCAGCATCGGATTTGATAACATCTTTTACTGGCTCGGGTTGCAGTCTGCACCTGCAGAAGCTCCTGCACCTGCACCTCAGCCCAGTGAAACCCCTCCTCCGCCTACCTCCCGCGAGCTAAAGCCCTACGTTCGCCCAACCGATGAAAATGAGGCTGCCGAACTTGCAGGCGGGATTGGAGAACGGACTCCGTCAGAAGTGGTTGGCATCATCGTATTGGTTGGCATCATGCTCTTTGCCGCTGTTGCTGCTATCAATATCTTGAATATCGAGGCACTTACCAGCTTAGTCACCGGCATCGTGATTATTTCTGGGAGGATTCTAGCAGGCTTAATCGTCTTTGCCATTGGTCTTTACCTTGCGAATCTGGCATTTAATGTCATTGCCAGTTCTGGCGGTCGCCAATCACAAATTCTAGGCCAGACTGCGCGCATCGCCATCATCACGCTGATTTCGGCAATGGCACTTCAACAAATTGGCGTTGCTACCAATATTGTCAATTTGGCGTTTGGGCTATTACTCGGAGCAATTGCTGTGGCGATCGCTCTTGCTTTTGGTTTGGGTGGACGTGATATCGCATCCGAACAAATTCGGGAATGGCTAAACTCATTCAAAGCGCAAGATTGATCGGTGTCTCGTGATTGTTTATAAGTAGGTGGACAAAAATATTTACTGTCATTGCGAGCGACGTGAAGCAATCGCAGCTCTTGGGATCGCTTCGCTTCATTCCGTTCTACTCACAATGACATGGTGAAATTAATTCTGTTTAACTACTTAGCAATCTGTAATTGCGTCAAGTAGGGACTTTGACTTGAAAAACCGATAAGCAAGGAGTACTACTCCTTGTTTTTTTATGGCCATCATCGAATAAGTCGGTCGTCACAATTAAATATAAAACCCATATAGCCGTACGCTCTCGCGTTAGGACGCTGGGCGATCGCACCATTCAAAATCATCATTTGTTGAATAATGTTTTCAATAAGATTAACGACAATGTATGCTGAATCTAATTGCAAATATAGCAATCCCAGATGGGTTATGAGCGGTGGGTAGCAATTTGTAATTTAGAGTCATCAAATTTAGTCAAGACATCTAATGGCGTCTTCTCCTCTAGCGTTGCTCAAAGATGAATTAAATAAGCGGGGGTTTCGTCTGACTAGCCAACGTCAGGAAATTCTGCATATCTTCCAAACTCTGCCGCAGGGCGATCACTTGAGTGCCGAAGAATTGTATAACGCCCTCAGACAGAACGGTTTGCACATCAGCTTATCCACAGTGTATCGGACGCTCCATGTCATGACGTATATGGGCATTTTGAGAGAATTAGAATTAGCGGAAGGGCACAAACACTACGAATTGAATTTGCCAGTTCCCGGGCAGCACCATCATTTGGTCTGCATGCAGTGTAATCGGACTCTAGAATTCAAAGATGATTTTGCAACTCAGATCGGCGCTAAACAGGCAGAAGCGGCAGGGCATGCCTTATTGGATTGCCAACTCACGATCTATGTCATCTGCACAGAAGCCCTAGAAGCTGGGTGGAATCATGCATTGCCGAGGGATTGGGTGTGCGATCGCCCAATGCATCGCCCCACGATGTCAGACCCCTCACGCTAGAACCATTGAAACCCCTTGGGTATGTGTAGTCCCGTAACAGGATTTCCATTTTCTTAATAGGATTTATTTGCAATTGGGTCGGGCTTTCGCTATGCTGCGTATGCAGCTTATTGAATATCATTTTCAATACCAAGTATCCGTGCAATCTGATTGTTACTCCACAAGGACGTTAACTCAATGCCTCCCCATCCTGATGCGTTGTGTATCAATGTTAGCCAGAGTCTTAAGCGGTTTGACTGCTCGTTGTTACGCGCATTATCGCCCTCTTTATCAGTGGGTCAGTGGGAATATCGTCAATCTCCAGACGAGCCGTGCTCATTTGAAACGGCGCTCGTTCTGTTACATGACTATCTCAAACAGTGCGATCGCCCCCTGCATCTAATCGGGCACGGAATCAGCGGCGCATTGGCAATCCTGTATGCGCGGCGTCATCCCAATCGCGTGCGATCGCTGACGCTGTTCTCAGTGGGTGCTCATCCTGCGATTGACTGGCAAGCACATTACTATATCCACCGTCAGCTCTTAAACTGTAGTCGTTCATTTGTGCTCGCTCAGGTTGTCACCAATTTGTTTGGGAGTCAGTCTAAATCGATGACTCAGAGACTTGTTTCCGTCCTCGAACAAGATTTGGATACATCTCTGTCACCCCATTCACTGATTCGTCGAACAAGCATCCCGCCAGAGGGGGTTCCTGTCCCGATATTTATTGGTCGAGGTGAATATGATGTGGTCATTGATCCCCATGAGTTTGAGCACTGGAAATCGTGGCTTAAAGCGGGCGATCGCCTATGGGAATGCTTAGACGGTCGGCACTTTTTTCACCATTCGCATGCAGATGAGACAGCCAAGCAAATTTTAGACTTTTGGCAGGATGTTTCGTTAAGACCAGTACCCTCTCCGCTTACTCAAATGTAGGTGCAAACCATGCGATCGCTGATTATGGAAACGTTTAAGCGACGTGAAACAATTCCGTCTGGTACCAAACAACTATGGCGGATTGAGACAGGGATGGTGCGTACGCTAACGTGGGACGATCAAGGAAATATTTTTGTCTTGGGCTTTTGGGGCCATGACGACGTAGTAGGTCACCCCTTGTCTCACTCAGAACCGTATCGAATTGAGTGTTTGAGCCCTGTAACGGCTTATCCACTCGCACCTGACTATCAATGTCATCATGACATGCTAGTTGCCTACTTGCATCGAACCAAACAACTACTCCAGATTACTCAAATCAAATCAGTCAAACAGCGATTGGTCTGCCTGCTTGATTATTTGGTGCAGCAATTTGGGCAAGAAACTGAACGAGGTGGTTTGCTCAACTTTTATCTCACCCATCAAGACATCGCCGACGTCACCAGCAGTAGCCGCGTTACAATCACTCGACTCATGGGAGATTTGCACCGACAAGGAACAATTTGCTGGCAACGAAACCGTTCTTTGCTGGTGAGTTCTGGGTTAATATGCTCTGGCTCAATGTCATCTTGTCTTAGTACTTCCAATGGTAAATCACTGCAAGACCCATGATGACATCGCCTTTTCGTTTGTTTTCCCCCCTTCTTGAAAAGGGGTTCAGCGTCCTAACGCAAGAGCATAAGACTATAACATCTATTATCAACACACGTAATCTAAAGATTTCAAGGTTGAGAATCATTTGATATTAAAAATTTGTAAGGGCGATACATGCTTCGCACAGGCAAGCCAACGCCAACTCGTCGTAGATTCAGACAAATTCATTGCTTAAGGACAAATTTTGTCGAGGATTTACGTGAAATTATTCGATTTATTGTTAGGAATTAGTATCAACAACTTATATAATATTGTGGCGTAAGTACCTCGGCACAATTAAAAACCAAATTCAAAACCCTGCGCTGCCCGCGCAGCGCAGGGTTTTATGAGTTCTATAGTTAATTGTGACCACCGACTTAGTACCGATTGATGCTCCTACTAATCTCGAATGTATTCAAGTAAGGACAATAAAGTAAGGACGTTATACCCCTATGAATAAGATGACTCGCCGCACCTTTATGGGTGCGAGTGCAGCAACGGCAGCAATTGCCCTTGGGCAATTTGGACGACATAACCAAGCCGTTGCCCAATCGACTCGACACAAGTCCACCAATCAAGCCATCATCCGCCCGACTAGAGGTGCAAAACAGTCTGGAGAAATTAACCTTTATTCGGCTCGTCATTACGACACGGATAACTCTCTATATCAGGGATTTAGCGATCGCACTGGCTTACAAATCAATCTGATCGAAGCAGAGTCAGATGCCCTGATTGAGCGGATCAAAAGCGAAGGAGCTAACAGTCCGGCTGATGTGTTTATGACAGTAGATGCGGGGCGGCTGTGGCGCGCCCAAGAGGAAAATCTACTGCAACCTATTTCATCATCTGTCCTCAATGAAGCTGTTCCAGAAAATCTACGAGAGCCCAGTGGGCAATGGTTTGGGCTAACGAAGCGGGCGCGCGTAATCTTTTACAACAAAGACCAGATCAATCCAGCAGAGCTCTCAACCTATGAAGATTTGGCCGATCCCAAATGGCAAGGACAGATCCTAGTTCGCAGTTCTTCTAATATCTATAATCAGTCTCTTGTGGGCTCACTGATTGAGGTTCACGGTGAAGAATTGACTGAAGAATGGGTCGAAAGTCTGGTTGCCAACTTTGCACGCCCTCCCGAAGGAAATGATACGGCTCAAATTCGAGCCTGTGCTGCAGGAGCAGGGAATTTGGCGATCGCTAACCATTACTATTTCATTCGTCTATTAGAGTCAGACGATCCTGCGGATCAAGAGGTCGCTCAGAGAGTCGGAATGTTTTTCCCAAATCAGCGTGGGCGCGGCACCCACGTCAACATTAGCGGAGCGGGCGTATTGAAAACATCACCAAATCCAAGCAATGCCCAGCAGTTTCTTGAGTATTTGGTGAGCCCTGAAGCGCAGGAAATCTTTGCATTAGGAAATTATGAATTTCCGGTTGTTGAGGAGGTCCCTCTTGCTTCAGCACTGGAAGGCTATGGTGACTTTAAGGCTGATGCCACGACGAGGGCTGCTGCCTTTGGACGCAACAATTCGCTTGCCCTTCAAATCATGGATCGGGCTGGTTGGGCTTAGATCATTCTGTGGTGGAATAGGGGGCTTGGCACTGCCAAGCCCCCACACACAAAACAACTACTCTTGAACGGAACCATCTGGCATGATGGCTCCACTGGTAGTCGCTGCATTCAGAGCATCTGGCTCAACGGTTACGCCTCCTAAATCTGCATTTTCAAAGTTGGCTCCATCTAGGGTAGCATCGGTTAAATCGGCACCCCGCAAAAACGCGCCAGTGAGATCAGCATTCGATAGATTGGCTCCAGTTAAGTTGGCTTGCGTCAATGCCGCACCGGAGAGATTTGCACGACTCAAGTTGGCGTTACTCAAATCAGCACTGTCTAGCAAGGCTCGGCTCAAATTTGCGTCACTTAGATTGGTTTCAGTGAGGTTTGTCCCATTTAGGAGTGCCTTACTCAAATCTTTTTGGCTCAAGTCTTCTCCTTGTAGGTTGCAATCAGCGCATTCCTTGGTTTCTAAAAAATTCTCAGTTGGGTTGGGCTGAGCGCAACTTCCGAGAGCCAATCCAGAAATACTGAGCCAGAGGATCAGAGATAAAAGTTGGGGTTTGAATGATTGAATCATAGACATGAAAGTACCAGGAAAATAATAGATTTGAATGTTACGTACCAGCGATTCGGGTTTACGACAGTCAAATCAACCCTTGCATCAACAATTACTGATTCGCGCGGGGTCGGGTAATGCGATAACTCATCAAGATGACTGGCAAAATTCCGACTACGACGATCGCCAGAGCCGGTGCAGCTGCTTCTGATAAGCGCTCATCCGAAGCGAGTCGATAAACCTGTACTGCTAGCGTATCAAAGTTGAACGGACGCACAATTAACGTGGCGGGCAGTTCTTTCATCACATCAACGAAGACGAGAATAGACGCCGTGATTAGACCACTGCTCATCAGCGGTGCGTGCACATGAACCAACGTGCGAGTAGGAGAATAGCCGAGCGATCGCGCTGCATCATCTAGGTTGGGTTTAATGCGAATCAGGCTCGACTCGGTGGTGTTGAACGCAACAGCGAGAAACCTCACCAAATAAGCAAAAATGAGCGCGATGATAGTGCCGCTAAACAGCAGCCCCGTTGAAATACCCAAATTGGTCTGCATCCAAGCATCCAAGGCATTATCCAACCGACCAATGGGAATCAAAATACCCACGGCAATCACCGCCCCCGGAAAGGCATAGCCGATCGCCGCCGTACGCACGGCCACATTCATGAGTATGCCTGGCTGGAGCCGTCGACCATACGCCATCACTAACGCCAACACTACGCCAATGATGGCGGTGAGTCCGGCGAGAAGTAGGCTATTACGTGCATAAATCAAAAAATTATTAGTAAAGTTTTCTGTTGCATTGGCGATCGCCATTTCTAACAGCAACACTGATGGAAGCAAAAATCCTAAGCATACCGGCAGAGCACAAGCTATTCCAGCGGCGATCGCCCGCCCGGCCTGTAGCTGAAATCGAGCTGGGCGCTGATTGGGATGAGACGTTTGATAGTAACGGCTTTGGCGGCGTGACCATTGCTCCATCACGATCAGCACCGCGATAAACATCAGCAACACCGACGACAGTTGGGATGCGGCAATGCGCTCCCCCATGCCAAACCACGTGCGATAAATCCCGGTGGTAAAGGTGTTGACGCCAAAATACTGCACAGTGCCAAAGTCGCTCAGCGTTTCCATGAGTGCCAGAGACATCCCTGCTGCGATCGCCGGACGCGCTAAGGGCAGCGCAACGCGCCAAAAGCTTTGCCACGGATTGCAGCCCAATGATCGACTGGCCTCTAGGGTACATTTTGACTGTTCTAAAAACGCGACTCGCGTCAGCAAGTATACATACGGATAAAGCACCAATGTCAGCATGGCGATCGCCCCCGGCAATGACCGAATCGGGGGAAACCAATAATCTGTAACACGCTGCCAACCAAATAGTGCTCGAAGCCCAGACTGTATAGGCCCGTAGTATTCTAAAAAATCGGTATAGACGTAGGCTAACAAATAGGCCGGAGCAGCAAGCGGCAGCAGCAGAGCCCATTCAAAGATACCGCGTCCGGTGAATTGGCAGGTCGCCACCAACCAAGCCGTACCGACTCCCACTATGACCACTCCAATTCCCACGCCGAGCATCAGCCCTAGTGAGTTGAAAATGTACGTTGACAACACGGTTTCAACTAAATGCTGCCAAACCTCGCCCGAATCTACGAAGAGGCTGCTCAGCACAACCCCAATCGGCATCAAAATCAAGAGGGCGATCGCCAACACTGCTACAGACCACAGCGTGATGTTGGGTCGAAACAGAGATGAACGGTGGCGGATGCGAATTGAGGGAAGGCGGATCATCGACACGACTCTTGGCACGACAGAGTAAGTTTAATGAGAATAGTTCGCGAAAATAGTGTATCTCATTTGGGGTGTTTTAGCAGGAGCGTGTAGCGCTGTACATTTGATTTCGAGCAAGCGCTTATGTATACCTATGGGCTTAGGTTTGTGTGGTGAGACCCCGCGCCGCGGGGACCACACGTTTAACGTCCTA
>DBGGTD010000255.1:0-7480 GCA_051162585.1 Elainellaceae cyanobacterium | reverse complement strand
TTTGGCGGACACATTAAATATTTGACCGAGCAATCTCCTGACTTGGAAAAAGACGAACTCGAAAACATTTTGAAGCAAGAAATCGAAAACCAGCTTGAGGAGGTCAACTGGGGGTCTTCTGGACAGATTCAAGAGGATGGAAGCCTGCGCCTAGATTGGGCAGGGATTGACCAAGATGGCAATCAGCTCGACGCTGTGAGCTTTGTTGAGCAACATGGTGAAACGCTGCACTTAATGTATGCTTACGGCATCAACCAGCCGTATCAAAATTACAACGATGATGCCTTGATCATTGTGGGCACATACGTAGTGCGGCGATCGCCCCCTGACGAGCCATCGTCAGCGAATCAAGGTGACGCTGAAACCAAATCCTAAGTCTGGCGGTTATAGACGTATTGAGGTTTCCCGCAGAGTAAACTGCATGGATGTGTTATCTGGCAAATACTCTACCTGGTAAGCTTATACAGGCTATAGCAATCCCAGATGGGTTGTGAGCGGTGGGGCGGGCGGCGCCCGCCCCACCGCTCACACACAATTCACAAGCGATTTAGGATCGCTATATTTGTAGTGAAATTACGGACGGAGCGATCAATTTATCATGAGTATGTTTTCTGGCTTAGACGGGCATACCACAACGGGGAGCCTAGGAATTGCCGTAATTGCAGGTATTGGTGGCAATATCGCATTTCAGAATTTTCAAACCGATGCAGATAGTTCAGAATTGCACGCTTACTTGACCATCAATGGCGACCTGTCAAAACAGACGATTGATTTGGGCCCCTTACCGCAAACAAGCGGTTCGTTTAGCGTGTCATTCCCAGATGGAACGGATATGAGTCTGTTTAACGTTCTTGTGGTGCGAGCTGGTGATACAAGCGTGGGCGAGGCGCGTATTGCTTAGCGCATATTCTTTAGCGCATATTCTTAGCCAATCTGCCATGCCGCCTTGCTCACAGTTGAGCGTATTTTTCTTAGATTGGCAGTATCACCCCTTATCGACCCCAAATCATCTTCAGGGCGATCGCCAGCATCGCACCCCCAAATACTCGCTCTAATACAATCGTTGGAAGATTTGTCGCAAACCGAGCACCCAGCAAACTGCCTAATAAAAATCCTACACAGATACAGACCGCAATCTTGATGTCAACATAGCCTTCTTTGTAATAGGTCCACGCGCCGAGGATGCCAATTGGAGGCACTAAGAGCGCCAATGTGGTTCCTTGGGCTTCGTGTTGCTGAAGCCCGAATAGAAAGACCAACGCGGGGACAATAATCACACCGCCTCCAATCCCGATGAGTCCGCTAATTACTCCAGCTACGGTTCCCAGCAAAATAAAAAGCACAATTTGAGTCATTAGTTCTATCCTGATAATTTCTACGTGTGGCGGCAAAGCGTAACGTCATTGTTCTTAAAGAGTGCGCTTATTCAAAAAATGATGATAGTGCATAGGCTACATCACTGCCAAGATTGCCCCATTCATCTGGAAATGCTGACATCACTGGCGATCGCCCTCGTGTTTGAAAATCACCGATAGATTATTTGCAGGCATTTCGACAGTTTCTAGTAATAAAAGGTGTTGAGCCTGCGCGGCTGCTACTACATCATCGAGGTCACGCACTCCCCAATCAGGGTCTTGTAATCTGAGGCTACGGTCAAATGCCTCGTTGCTAGGCGCTGTGTGCTGTCCATGCTGTTTAAAGGGGCCATACAAATATAAGATGCCATCGGTGGGTAATAGCCGATGGGCGCCTGCAAGCAACCCTAAACAAGCTGACCAGGGTGCAATATGAATCATGTTAATGTTGGCGATCGCCACAATTGCATCTCGATGAAAGTCAGTGTCTTGAAGCACATTTGGCAGCTCATCCTGTTCGATTGTCCATGATGAATCCCGGGCATCAAGCGTAATGGGAGGATAGAGCGTCTCACAGGGATGATGCTCTCGCCATGCTGCAATACTGGCGCGTGCGATCGGATTTGGATCAGACGGCAACCATTTGCGGGGCGATAGTCGAGGTGCAAAAAAGATGGCGTGCTCGCCAGTGCCGCTCGACACCTCTAACACGATTCCTGTAGGCGGCAGCACGCGCAACAAAACGTCTAGGATTGGCTTGCGATTCCGCTCTGTCGCAGGTGCATACTGCCGAGCATCTGACGAGGATGGTATAGATGATTGCATAACATTACCTGCTAGACCATCCCCATCTTAAGGGGTTATTGATTTGCGCGAATCCACAGTGCCAAGCCACCTCCGCGACCTCGCGCGGCAATGTGACTGTCCTCTACTAAAAAGTAGTTGAAGAAGGCCTGCTCTTTAAGTTTCTGATCGTAAAAGTGCGATTCTCGCGTTTTTCCGCCAGGCATGTCTCCGTCATACAGTGTGAATCGAGATAGCGATACAGTCATGTGACCAAAATCAAAAGATAGAATATTAGTCCCTGTCCAAAAGCGGGTAGACCCCGTGAGGGCAAGCCGAAACGGACCCATCTGTACAGAATTTTCGACCGTGCCGTGATCGGGGACTTCGTCTGAAGATTGGTAGGTGATTTGGATCGTCATCCACGACGGAATAAACCGACCCGCTCCAAGTAAAACACCCGCTTGCTGGCGCGATCGCTTTGTTCCGGTGATGAAGCCTAATTGCCAGGTCCCGAGCAGCTGAGTATGGGAATACCGCAGTTTTTGCTGCCGAGATTTTTTTTCGGCCTGGAGCAATTCTTCTACAATCTTGGCAGGGTCAGGCACCGCCCCAGATGAGGTGGTCAAATATTGGACGGTTTGATGAATTGCAGAAACCATGAATTACACCCCACTACTTACAGAATGTGAATTGCCTTACTTTTTTGCCCACTGCTTTTTCATGCGTTCGATTCTCTCCAATAGACTTTCGTTTGACAGGCGTGAATTGAGACGCTCAATAAGTAGCGGAAACGCGAAAGGTGACGGACGTTTTGTGTCATTCCATGCGATCGAAAACTGCTGAAGTCGTTCAAGCGTTTTGGCTAACCGATGGGCTTCGAGCTGATCGTTGAGCACTTCGCGTTCCGCTTGTTTGAGCAACAGATTATCAGGTTCATATTTTGAGAACACCTCATAAATCAAGGATGAACTGACCTGAAGCTGACTCGATGTCTTCCTCGATGATGGATACCCCTTAAACACCAACCCTGATATCTGCGCAACCCCTCTAAATTTTCGCGCCGTTAATTCTGAAATATTCAGACTGTCTCTGATATCGTCGGAGAGATTCCCTAAATCAAAAAACTGATCCGAAAATAGCTCCTTGAATGGATAGCCTTTGGGGGCTAAAATCTCAAACCCATAATCATTGACAGAAATAGTCAGAGTCGCTTTCTGCTGCTTGGCAAAGCGATAGCCCCACAAAAATCCTAATCCTTCATGGACAAATCTCCGCTCAAATGGAAATACATATAAGTGTTGCCCTTCGCGGGTTTTGCACGTTTCAATCAGCAGTTCATTCGCAGCGGGCAAATGAGAGAGGCGACCTTGAGCCGACAAAATCGGGCGAATACAGCTTAACTCAGCATTGAAAGGTGTGTTGCTGTGAAGGGCGTCAATTTCGTTGCGGAGATGGGTGCTCAACGTATCTGAAATTGCTAGATTACCCCCTCCCCAGGTCGGGGTCACGGTCGATTTTCGGGTGGTTCCTTTGACATAGACCACCATATCTTTGATCATAAAAAACTCAAGCTGTCGCCCTGCAAAGAAAAACACGTCTCCCTTTTTGAGTCTCGACACAAAGCTTTCCTCAACGGTGCCAATTTCTCTTCGATTGGTATAGACAATGCGGACGGCTTGATTAGACGTAATTGTGCCGATTCCCATGCGATGCATTTTTGCCAGTTTGCTATCAGATATGCGGTAGATGCCTTCATCAGCCACTACTTTTTGATAGCGAGGATAGGCGCTCAAGCATTGCCCTCCTGTTGTGATGAATTCTATAATCCAGCTAAATTCGTCATCTGATAAGTCTTCATACGCCACCGTTTTACGCACATTGGCAAGCACATCATCGGGATTAAACCCATCCCCACACGCTAGCGTCACTAGATGCTGAACCAAGACATCGTAGGGTTTGTTGATTGGGGGTCTAGTTTCGATGTCTCCAACCTCTAAACCATTGCGAAAGGCGGAAATTTCGAGTAGCTCTAGCGCATTGGTGGGCAAAAACAAAACTTCCGACGTGCCTTCAGGAATATGAGCCGATCGCCCTGCCCGTTGCAGCAGTCGAGCTAGATTTTTAGCACTCCCAATCTGAACTACTCGTTTGACGGGCTGAAAGTCAACCCCGAGATCTAGCGACGACGTACACACCACCCATTTGATTTCGCCCGCTTTAACGCCTGCTTCAATCGCCTCCCGCTCTTTTACATCGATCGAGCCGTGATGCAGCGCAATGCGATCGCCATAGTCAGGCACCGCAAATTGCAGGGCTTGGAACCACCGTTCGGATTGAGCGCGGGTGTTGGTAAAAATGAGCGTTGATTTCTTAATGTCTAGCGCGTCTGCCAAGTCTTGAAACATTCGCAGTCCTAAATGCCCTGCCCACGGAAACGTGTCAACCGATTGGGGCAAAATGCTCCGAATCACCGTTTCTCGCTTCAGATTAGACCGGATAATCACCGGATCAGTCCCTAGCCCCACCGCTGCCTGAGCGGCTTCGGTGAGGTTTCCAAGGGTTGCAGAGACTGCCCAGGTTTGCATCTGGGGTTGGATGCCGCGCAAATGAGACAAACACAATTCTGCCTGAGTGCCCCGCTTCGAACTTAAGAGTTCGTGCCATTCGTCTAAAATCACTATTCGCAGGGTGCCGAAGCGACTCTGTGCATCTTTGTACGACAGCATCACGGATAGGGATTCAGGGGTGGTGATCAAAATCTGCGGCATATTTTTTAATTGCCGCGACTTGCGAGACGAACTCGTATCCCCGGTGCGCGACTCGACTCGCAGATCCCAGTTCATCTCGTTAATGGGGCGACAAATGGACTGCTCAATATCCCGTGAAAGCGCTCGCAAAGGAGTGATGTAGAGCAGTTGCAGCCCTTTATTTGGATGAGCCAGCATCTCGGCGATCGCCCCCATCACAGCCGCATAGGTCTTACCTGACCCCGTGGGCACCTGAATGATGCCGCTCTTGCCAGTTAAATATGCCTGCCATGCCTCTATCTGAAACGGTAGGGGCTGCCATCCTTGGATTTTAAACCAATCTAAAATTGGGGTCAGGCATGAGATATCAATCACAGACAAGACGCCTCCAGCAGATAACACTATGACATCGGATACGGTGCCGAGCACGACATCGGGCAAGACGTTGCGTCATACACAGTGTATTATGCTGGGTCTGACATCGTGTAACACAGTGGGCGATCGCACTTCTACTATATCGATTTGGTACCGGTTCAATAGAATCCAAGCCGCTAAAATGATTAATGGAATGTATTGCTATAGCGATCCTAAATCGCTTGTGAATTGTGTGTGAGCGGTGGAGCGGGCGTCGCCCGCTCCACCGCTCACAACCCATCTGGGATTGCTACATATAGTGATTAGAGGCTGTCATGGCAGAATTTAATTGGATTACCGCATTGCTAGGAGGTATCCTGATCGGCGTCAGCGCTACTATTCTGCTCGCTTTCAATGGTCGAATCGCTGGCATCAGCGGCATGGTGAATGGAGCGATCACCTTTAAGCAACGCGATCGCTGGCGATGGATATTCTTGCTGGGTCTGTTAATCGGCAGCGCACTCTATGAATATGGATTTGTGCTGCAGCCCACGCCGCGTTCAACGTTTTCTCCGATTGCCATGATCGTCGGAGGACTTCTCGTCGGGTTTGGCACTCACATGGGAAACGGCTGCACCAGCGGTCACGGGGTTTGCGGTCTAGGGCGATTGTCGATGCGATCGCTGATTGCTGTTCTGACGTTTTTGATTACGGCGATCGCCACTGTATTTGTGCTACGGCATCTCGTCTTCATGTAATTCAATTCATCGAATTCACCGAGTGGCTGAGATTATGAAGACCATCACAACTATCAAGCAAAATTTAGTAGCGCTCGTTTCTGGTGTTATCTTCGGGTTTGGGCTGAGTCTGTCGCAAATGATCGATCGCGATCGCGTCTTAGGATTTCTAGATATTGCAGGCATTTGGGACCCCACTCTCTTGTTTGTGTTGGGCGGGGCTGTCGGCGTCACGCTAATTGCGTTTCGGTGGGTATTGCGTCAGCCTTATCCGCTAGTTGCCGAAAAATTTTATCTACCCACCCGGCATGATATTGATCTCCCATTGGTCATAGGTGCGGCAATTTTCGGCATTGGTTGGGGCATTGCAGGATACTGTCCAGGACCAGGAATTACCGCACTGGTGCTCGGTATTTGGAATCCAGTCTTGTTTGTCGTCGCGCTGATTGTAGGGTCGCTGGGCTATCAGTGGTATTCAACCCGCAACCAGAAGTAGTTGAATGAACCGCACGGGAGACGGAGCAACACTACAGATGACTACTATCGACGCAATCATTTTTGATTTGGGTGGCGTCATTATTAATATTTGCTATGACGCCACGATTCAAGCATTTAGCCACCTGTGCGGATTTGATATCAGCACGCTCTATACCCAACAGTTGCAAGACCCGCTGTTTGACGACTATGAAATGGGGATACTATCCTCTGATGAATTTCGAAATGGCGTTCGGCGACTCCTTCAGGTCGATTGCCCAGATGATGCCATTGATGCCGCGTGGAATGCAATGCTGCTCGATATTCCAGCCGAGCGGATTGCACTCCTGAAGGCGATCTCCCCCCAAAAACGCATCTTTTTGCTATCCAATACCAATGAAATTCATAAGACTCGCTTTGACCAAATTTTTGCCGACTGCTACGGGCATGAATTTGAAAGTATCTCAGCGATGTTTGAAAAAGCCTACTATTCTCATTTAGTGGGCGATCGCAAGCCAAATGTGAGTATTTTTCAACGAGTCATTGATGAACAAGGGCTTGATCCTCGTCGAACTTTGTTTATCGAAGATACACTGCGACACATAGAAGGAGCAAAAAACACGGGGCTACAGACGATTCACCTGACGGGAGGGCTAACTCTACTCGATTTAGATCTACTAACGACTGACTAAGCAAGAGTCTTGACTCGGTTGCAGCAACACGGTGCAATGTTATAGCCCTACGCTCTCGCGTTAGGACGCTAAACGTGTGTAGAACCCGCGCGACGCGCGGGTTCTACACACAAACCTAAGCCCGTAGGGCTATAGTATTGCAAGACGCAAGCCCTAATTTGAGAATAATAGATCACACTCTCAAGTAAGGATTTAGTTTATTGAGACGAGAAATCAGATCGATATTACTGATTTCCTTGCCCCGCAATGAATTCATCACGTTGACGGTCAGATAGGGGAGCATGTCACCTTTGTAATCCGATGAGGCCATTAAGGTAAGCGCAGCGATGGGCGAG
>DBGGTD010000254.1:0-8210 GCA_051162585.1 Elainellaceae cyanobacterium | reverse complement strand
GCTCGATCCAGAGGAAATCTTCACGGTTGCGGTGCGAGAATTAGGCGAGGCGATGCAGGTTTGCCGATGCTTTATCTATCGCTGCAAATCGACGGATGAGTCGGCTCAGATTCATTTTGAGTTTCTCTCTAATCCTCCCCTGCAATCGTTGAAGGGGCAAGATTGGCCGCTTCAAGACAACCCGCTCTTTCAAGCGGTAGTTCAGCAGCAAGAAGCGATCGCCATTGAAGACACTCAAACCCCCGAGCATTTAGATCTTGCTCCCATTCAATCTCGAGTCAAGCGCTGGCAGATTCGCTCATGGTTGATTGCGCCAATCCTTTATCAAGGTCGCCTGATGGGCATTGTTGAGCTGCATGGCTGTCAAGAGAGCCCAAAGCATTGGACGCAAGATGATTTATCGATGGTAGAGGCCATCACGGCTCAGTTGGCGATCGCCCTGATTCAAGCCGAATCTTACGCAAACTTAGAAGATCTCAATCAACAGCTTGAAGCCCTAGAACTCACTCGTAGCAATTTGATTGCCATCACCGGACACGAGCTGAGGACCCCCCTATCCACGATTCAAGTGTGTTTAGAGAGCCTCGCTAGCGAACCAGACATGCCTCTCGAGTTGCAACAAGTCATGCTCACGACCGCTCTCAGTGATGCGGAGCGCCTGCGTAAGCTAGTCCAAGACTTTCTGACTCTGTCTCAGCTTGAAAGTGGTCGAATCGAGTGGCATCTAGAATCCTTGTCTCTCCATGAATGTATCGACTTGACCTTAAGCAGCATTCGCGCTCACCATCGAGATAGCCAGTTGCCCGAAATTACGACTGATATCCCCGACAAATTGCCCCTTGTCAGAGCCGATGGTGAATGGCTGGTTGAAGTTCTCTCCAAATTGCTTGATAACGCCTGCAAATTCACAGACTCGGAGGGGCGAGTCGCCGTCGAAGCTTGTCATACTGACGGAAATATGTTGGAGGTGACGATCAAAGACACTGGGCGCGGTATTGAGCCCAATCGTCTTGAAACTGTCTTTGACCGCTTTTATCAAGAGGAAGGCGCTCTCCGTCGCACAACAGGTGGAACCGGACTCGGGCTGGCCATCTGTCGTCAAATTATTCATGGGCTAGGCGGGCAAATCTGGGCAGAATCAGAAGGGCGAGAGCATGGGAGCCAGTTTCACTTTACGGTGCCTATTGTCAACAACGCAGCAGAAAATGGTTCTAACTCAACGGCTCAACCGTCTGGCAAAACTCGGCGGAAGCTATCAGGTCGTCGAGCCACTGTAAGGTGAGCAGGAAGGCAACCCCGTCCCCGTGCTAGAAACTCGGATGAGGCAGATGAACGAGCCCGCGTCCTATGACAACTTCCTATTACAATATGTGAAGAAACTTAGAGGTACAAATCCAGAATGCGGGTTGCAATCGTTGGAGCAGGATTGGCAGGCTTATCCACTGCTGTAGAGCTAGCTGACGCGGGACACGAAATCGAAATCTTCGAATCTCGTCCGTTTGTGGGTGGAAAAGTCGGAAGCTGGGTCGATGCAGACGGCAACCATATCGAAATGGGGTTGCACGTTTTCTTTGGGTGCTACTATAACCTATTCGATTTGATGCAAAAAGTCGGGGCGATCGATAATCTGCGCCTCAAAGAGCATGTCCATACCTTCGTCAATCGGGGCGGGCGCACCGGAGAACTCGACTTTCGGTTTTTAACGGGGGCTCCGTTTAATGGATTGAAGGCATTTTTTACAACGTCGCAACTGTCGCTTCAAGATAAAGCTCAGAATGCGATCGCGCTGGGGACAAGCCCCCTCGTTCGAGGGCTCGTCGATTTTGATGGCGCGATGAAAACCATCCGCAGTTTAGATTGCATAAGCTTCGCCGATTGGTTTCGCAAGCAGGGTGGTTCAGAGGGCAGTCTCAAGCGCATGTGGAACCCAATCGCCTACGCATTAGGGTTTATCGATACTGAAAATATTTCGGCTCGGTGCATGCTTACCATTTTTCAGTTTTTTGCAGCAAAAACCGAAGCCTCAATTTTGCGAATGCTAGAAGGTTCGCCCTACACCTATCTGCATCGGCCCATCTTAGATTATCTCGATACTAAGGGAGCCAAGATCTATACTCGTCACCAGGTGCGGCAAATTTTGTTTGACGAGCAAGACGATCAGCCCCACATTACTGGTCTAGTCGTGGCGAATGGTGACCAAAGCGAAACAATTGCGGCAGATGCCTATGTTTGCGCCTGCGATGTGCCAGGGGTTCACCGCTTGCTTCCACAAGAATGGCGAAAGTGGAGTGAGTTTGACAATATCTATAAGTTAGACACTGTCCCTGTGGCGACGGTGCAGCTCCGGTTTGACGGTTGGGTCACCGAATTGCAAGATGACTCAGAGCGTCGGCAACTCAACTACGCTACAGGGCTCGATAATTTGCTCTACACCCCGGATGCCGACTTTTCCTGCTTTGCGGATTTGGCATTAGCCAGCCCTGGAGACTATTACCGAGACGGGCACGGATCGCTGCTGCAAGCTGTTTTGACTCCGGGTGATCCCTTTATCAAACAAACTAATGAGGCGATCGCCCAACACGTTCTCAAACAAGTGCATGACCTATTCCCCTCCTCTCGTGACCTCACCATGACTTGGTACAGTGTTGTCAAACTTGCCCAGTCGCTTTACCGAGAAGCCCCCGGCATGGACCCTTACCGACCCAACCAAAAAACGCCGATTTCAAATTTTTTCCTGGCTGGCAGCTATACCCAACAAGACTATATCGACAGTATGGAAGGCGCGACACTCTCTGGACGACATGCTGCGAAAGCAGTTTTGGAGGCGTTTGCGGTTAAGCACTGATTCTCACGCTCTTGAAAGGGGTTGACATCTGCAACAGATTACAGAGATGCTTTAGCGAACTGCATTTAATCGCGTTCTGCATAATCCCTCTTTCTTGTGTACTCTCCCCGTATTCCCTAAGTTCCTCACTATATCTTCAATCCTCATGTCTGATTGGCTAGAGCATAGCGTCCAAATTGAAGTCGAAACTCCAGTCGATTTCGTCTGGAGTCTTTGGTCGGATTTAGAACAGATGCCGAGATGGATGAAATGGATCGACTCAGTCCAGGTCTTAGAAGACAATCCTGAGCTTTCTCAGTGGAAATTGGCATCAGGGGGGTTTGAATTTACGTGGCAGTCGAGAATCTTGCGGGTGGTTCCCCGTCAGATTATTCAGTGGGAGTCGGTTAGCGGGTTGCCTAATCAAGGGGCGATTCGCTTTTATGATCGAGGTGACAGCAGCATCGTTAAGCTGACTGTGTCTTACGCAATTCCTGGCCTATTAGGCAGGCTGATGGATAATTTATTTCTGGGTCGAGTCGTAGAATCAACCATCAAGGCAGACCTAAAGCGGTTTCGAACCTATGCTCTCAATGCCCACGCTGAGCTGCAAAAAGCTCGCCAAGACTAACTCTATTCCCCTAAAATCCTTCGATGTTTGCTTATGGCAAATTGGCTAGAACACAATGTCCAAACTAAGGTGGAAGTTCCAATTGACTTGGTTTGGAGCCTCTGGTCTGACCTAGAACAGGTTCCTCACTGGATGAAATGGATTGATTCTATCTATGTTCTAGAGAACAATCCTGAGCTATCTCAATGGAAGCTGGTTTCAGGTGGGCTCGAAATTGGCTGGCAGCAAAAAATGCTCCGCGTCATGCCTCATCAAATTATTCAATGGCAGTCGGTGAGTGGGCTACTCAATCGAGGTGCCGTCCGGTTTTGCGATCGCTGCAAATGCAGTGCCATCAAGTTCACGGTTGCCTATGCCACTCCAGGAATTTTAGGAACCCTGATGGACAATTTATTGCTCAGGAGAATCGTCGAATCAACTATGGGAGCTGACTTAGAACGATTTCGAAATTATGCCTTACACATGAGTGTTGAGTCTTCGGCATCCAGTCAACAGGCTTATCCCTGACTGCTATGCAGTATTCATCGTTTATCCCGCCTTGGTATTTGCGAAATGGGCTGATGATGACGCTGTTTATTGCACTCGTTGCCCGGCGTCTAGAGAAACCGGCAAATTTGCCCCCCGAACCGGCATATCAGCCGAGGGTCTTTAGAGGAGCAAACAATGTACCCATCTTTGGTTGGCTAGCTTCCCCTCGTTCATCCGCTACACCTCGTGGAACCATCATCGGCACCTACGGAATCACAGGAACCCTCGAAAATCAATGGTTTCTTCGGCTGCTAGGTCGCAAAGCGTTTGCAAGAGGCTACAACGTTTTACTGTTTGACTGGCGAGCCCACGGCAAAACTGCAGAACTGTCGCCCACTCTGACATCGGACGGGCTATATGAAGGGGATGATTTTGTCTACATTGCCGCTCAAGCTAAAGCAGCGGGTTGCTCCCCACCCTTTTGGTTTATGGGGTTCTCTCTGGGAGGACAACTCGCCCTGTGGGGTGTCAAGGCGTCTCAGGCGATCGCCCCGTCGTCAGAGCTAGATATTTCTGAGGCAGATATTGGTGGAGGAGCCGTTATCTGTCCTAATTTAGACTCCAATCGATCTCTGACCTATTTGATGAATGCTCCGCTGGGGCGTTATTTAGAAAAGGCGATCGCCAAAGAGCTGAAGCGATTGGCGCAGCGTATTTCTGACTACCATCCAAACATGCTTGATGGGGAGGCGATCGCCCGCACAACAAGCATTCGAGGATTTGATCGAGATCTCGTCATCGATCGCCTAGGGTTTTCCTCGGTTAGCGAATATTACGACGCATCTAGCCCGCTTCCTCTACTTCCCCATCTCCAAAAACCGACGTTGATCATGTATGCTGCTGACGATCCAATGTTCGATCCAGCCGTGATCGCCGATTTGGAAGCAGCCTGCCAACATAATCCGGCCATTGATCTAGTTCTTACTCAACACGGCGGGCATGTTGGCTATTACAGCAGCCAATATGGACAAGCGCAGGCAAATGATCCCGATCGGTGGTGGGCATGGAATCGCATCCTAGACTGGTGCGATCGCAACGCAACGCCCCCCATCTAACCTCCCAACTGCCTCCAATCGAATTTGAGTAAACTCACGACAGCTTGACTGACATGGCCTGATTTCAAGTACATTTGTTTACAATAGACTTAAATCAATATAGCAATCCCACATGGGTTGTGAGCGGTGTTGGGGCGCTACCTCACCGCTCACACACAATCCATCAGCGATTTAGGATCGCTATACATATCTAAATCTTGCTTGGTATTCTTGTGAACCAATTGATGAGATTCAATCACGAGTGAATTTTAGACATAAATAGCGTAATATTTCTAAATACTTCGTGATGTTCAATAACGCACTGCATCTCACGCCAATTATGCAATGCCAATCATGCCATTTCTGCTATCGCGATGCGCTGAATATTCTCATACAGAAAGGCTAAGTCTTTTCTCTCTTTAATTCATGCTTATAATCTGTACAGTAATTCTTCCGCATTGAAGTAGATTTTTTAAATCTTTTAAGGTTTTTGTCGTTAAACCCATTTGATGATGCCTCGGATACTTGTTATCGATGATGATCCCTCAATTTCAGAGTTGGTTGCCATAAACCTAGAAATGGCTGGCTATGATGTGAGCCAGGCAACAGATGGCATCAAAGGTCAGGCATTGGCGCTTCAGCTGATCCCAGATCTTGTGATGCTCGACCTCATGTTGCCCAGAGTTGATGGGTTTACAGTATGTCAGCGTCTGCGTCGAGACAGTCGTACGGCTGACATTCCCATTTTGATGTTGACTGCCCTTGGACAAACTCAGGACAAGGTCGAAGGATTTAATGCGGGCGCTGACGATTATTTGACAAAGCCGTTTGAGGTAGAAGAGATGCTAGCGCGTGTGCGAGCTCTACTGAGACGAACCGATCGCATTCCTCAAGCTGCTAAGCATACCGAAATATTGAACTATGGGCCTCTCACGCTCGTTCCAGAACGCCTAGAAGCCATTTGGTTTGACAAAACGGTTAAATTAACGCATTTAGAATTTGAATTAATTCACTGCCTCCTCCAGCGTCATGGACAAACTGTATCTCCGAGCGAAATCTTGAAAGAAGTTTGGGGATATGACCCTGATGATGATATTGAGACGATTCGGGTGCATGTAAGACATTTGAGAACCAAACTAGAGCCTGATCCTCGTCATCCTCGTTATATCAAGACTGTCTACGGTGCAGGCTACTGTTTAGAATTACCGAGCATACCCGAATCTGCAGAAGATAGCGCCGAATCATCATCCGTGACTCAGCCCTAGCGTCATCATCCTGTTGCGTTAAAACGCTTCGAGCGGACGAATGCTCCTTCGTCTGATTTTTTGCATTTGTAGCCTTACGCTCTCGCGTAAGGACGTCGAACGTATGTAGAACCCTCGCGGCGCGGGGGTTCTACATACGAATCCAAGCCACTAGGGCTATAAGACTGACCTAATTTACAGCGAAGCAGCAATTTAGAGTCTATTTCGGGAACCCTACACAGAAAGGGGGTGAGATTGGCAAAGAACGTAGATGCGCCATGAGGTCACGAGCGTATGTGCATAAGCTAATTGACGGGCAGCGCCCTGAAGCTAGCAGTTATATAGCAATCCCAAATGATTTGTAAAAATCTCCAGTGCGTTCGCTCTAGCGATGCATCGCATCAGTGTCTCGTTTCTCCTGCTGGAGAGGCGTTGCCAACGCGGGCAAGATGCTCGCACTCCCATTTCATGAATGATTTAGGATTGCCATGGCCTTACGCTCTTGCCAGAATCACTGCGCTTACGAAACGCGTTTACAGGAGCAAACCATACCGTTGCAGGCTCAATCGTCGGTACAAGCCAATGGTGCTTAAGCCATTCCTGTCTATGTTTTATAGACTCTTCATGCTTTCTAAGCGTCTGCTCTATTTGAATAAGACAGTAACTGTTTAGGTTAGTAGTAAGGGGCATACGCGTTGTGGATATCAATTAATTCCGTTCCTGATTCCTGAGACTTAGATCATGCAATTTATGAGCAGCACCAAAGTCACGATTCCCTTCGTCGATTTTCGATATCAGCATCAGCCTATTCAGTTCAAATTAGACGAGGCAATTCATGATGTCATTGAGCATGGCGACTTCGTTTTGGGGCATGCCCTTATAGAATTTGAAACGATGTTCGCCAACGCGTGTGGGGTCGACTATGGAGTTGGGGTTGCTTCGGGCACTGATGCAATCACCTTGGGGTTAGGCGCGTGTGGGATTGGGGCAGGCGATGAGGTGATTCTGCCTGCGAATACCTTTGTCGCAACGTTGATTGGCGTATTACGGGCTGGGGCAAATCCCGTATTTGTAGATTGTGACCCCAATACGGCTCTGATTGATCTGGTTGCCGCAGAAAAGATGATTACGTCGCGTACGCGAGCGATTATTCCCGTCCATCTGTATGGGCAAATGGTTTGCCCGCAGCAGCTTTTAGATTTGGCTAGCACCTATGACTTAATGATATTTGAGGATGCAGCCCAAGCACACTTGGCTGAGCGCAATGGGTATCGAGCAGGCTCAGTCGGCATTGCTGCTGCCTTTAGCTTTTATCCCAGTAAAAATCTGGGAGCTTTTGGGGATGGAGGAATGGTCGTGACGCGTGAAGAAATTATCGCTCAGACCATGCGATCGCTTCGAAACTATGGCGCACCTCGAAAGTATTACCACACTGATTACGGTACCAACAGCCGACTAGACACACTTCAAGCAGCAATTCTTAAAACGAAATTGCCTCATTTATCAGGCTGGAACCACGAACGATATGAGCTTGCTCAACACTATGATCGTCTTCTAGAACCATTGCATACCCAAGGTATTGTTCCCATAAAAAATGTTAGCGGTGACGGCCATGTCTATCATCTCTATGTCATTAGGGTCATGCCAGAATGCCCAGTCGATCGGTGTATTCTCCAGGCCGAGCTAACATCGAGAGGGATTCAGACGGGTATTCATTATCCGTTACCATGCCATCTGCAGCCTGCATTTCAAGACTTAGGATATCAGTCTGGTGACTTCCCCCATGCTGAAACATTAAGTCGTCAAGTCCTTTCGCTACCCCTGTATCCTGGGCTTACTCTCAATCAAATTCATCAGGTTGTGGATGCCATTGAAGCGATGGTTGAGGTAGTTGTGCCAGTTTAGTATTGGCAACTATAGCAATCCCAGATGGGGTGTGAGCGTTGAGG
>DBGGTD010000253.1:0-2755 GCA_051162585.1 Elainellaceae cyanobacterium | reverse complement strand
AAAGCAACTGAGTAAAATTCTATACCAAATAAGTTTCGAACCACAAATTATTGAAAAATACAAGATAGTTAATGATTCATTATTCTAGCAAACCGCTAAGTTAGACCATACCTCACTACCTGGCGTTGTATATCAAGGTATGAATTGAGGGTAATCAGGAGTGCAGTGTCCGGAGTGTGGAGCGACTCATACCCGTAAGAACGGCAAAAAGAAGGGTAAACAAAATCACATCTGCGTGGCTTGTGGTCGCTAGTTTATCGATACCTGTGAACCGCAGCGTGGCTACTCCGATGACCTCAAGCGTGATGCCTCAAGATGTATGTCAATGGCTCCAGCTTTCGGGCACTCGAGCGGGTAAAAGGGGTATACTCCACTACGGTCATCACTTGGGTCGAGCAGGTTGGCAGTTTGCTGCCTGATGCCTACAATCTAGAAACCGTACCGCAGGTCGGCGAACTCGATGAACTCGAAACCTTTGTCGGCGAGAAAAAACAAGGTCTGGCTCTGGACAGCGGTGAATCATTTTCGCCCTCGCATTCTGGCTTAGGCTATGGTGACCGTAGTGCAAAGACCTATGAATCGGTCTGGCTTGTGGTTCAAAATTGGCAGTGTTTCTTCTACGTCACCGACGGTTATCCGGTTTATCCCAAATTTATTCCGGACGGGGATCAGATTGTCAGTAAGACCTACATGACCCGAGTCGAGGGAGAAAACACCCGACTGCGGCATTACCTAGCGTGCCTGCATCGCAAGATATTGTGTTACTCCAAGTCCATAGAGATGCTGAAGCATTCAATACGATTGCCACTTCACTACTTAACGCTTCTGGGATGTTCCTGTTCCAGCCTAGAATCATACCCTTAATTCAGCAACGCCTTTTTGGCGGTATATGTTTAGCGTCTTTTCCGACGGTAGGAGGATGAAAGGACTCTAAGATGGCTGTAGCTTAGAGCTATGAGTAGTCCTAGCGAAACTCAAGTTCAACAAGCCGCTAGCGCTTCCAACCCCGCGCCCGTTGGCAGCGGCGAATGCATCATGGCGGCGGCTAGTCAGGTGAAGGAAATCGGTCAGTGGATGTTGGAGAACCATCCTCAGCGCCTCGTCGAACGGGGTGAAGCGCAAGCGTTGCGCATCGCTGAGTTAGAGAGGCAGCAAGAGGTCAACCAACGCGAGATTGCCACATTGAGGAGCGAGTTGGCCGAGGCCCAGCGGGCTGGCAAACGACAGGCAGCGCCCTTTCGCATTGCTCAGCAGAAGCGCAAGCAGCACTGCAAGCGACCGGGGCGTAAAGCGGGACACCCTGGCACTTGGCGCGAGTGTCCTGCCGATGACGCGGTAGATGAGCACATTGAGGTGCCGCTGGAGCGTTGTCCACAGTGCGGTGACACGCTAGATGCGGCAGGTCAGCGAGTGATTAACAAACCCTCATCGAAGTGCCACCGATTACCCTGCATATTCTCATCACTTCGGCAGGGTCAACTCAGTGACTTCGGCACCGGATTCTCAGCCAACTTCGGCAGGGTTAATTTCATCTGCTTCGACAGGTCAATTGGTTGTAGATTCAGATCGCATGTGAGATCACCTTTGCTCCAAACGATAACATAATCCATAGCTGAACGAATTAGTCAATGGCGTATTCAGCGGTATCGGGTTGAACGGAACTGGTTAACTTTCGCATCGACTCTCCTTTGAGAGACAGCCTGAGCGCATCGTGGACAATGCGGTCGAGCATGGCATCGGCGAGGGTAGGGTCTTGGATTTGTTGATGCCACTGGGGAACGGGCAACTGGGTGGCAAACAAACAAGCGGCTTTGCGGTAGCGTTCGTCAAGTAGGTCGAGTAGATCGCGTGCCTGCTCTGGGGAAAGGGGATCGCGCAACCAGTCATCCAAAATCAGGAGATTGAATGCAGCTAATTGTCGTTTCCACTTGGGAAAGGAGCCATCCGCTTTGGCAAGTTTTAATTCCAGCAAGAGGTCTGCGGTTCTGAAGTAGCGCACGCTGTGTCCCTGCTGGCAGAAGGCATCTGCCAAAACAGAAGCAAGGAACGTTTTGCCCACGCCTGTGGGTCCGACCATTACTAACTGAAGATATTGGTGTAACCATTGTCCCTGTGCCAACTCCAGAAACTTCGACTTGCTCAAGCCGCGAGCGACGTTAAAGTCAATGTCATTCAAACTAGCATTTGTGGTCAGTTGAGCTTGCTTAATCCGGCGTTGCAACCGTTGTTGAGCGCGTCGCAAATGCTCCCGTTCCACCAATAAGGCGAGGCGTTCATCAAAACTGAGATCATGGTAAGTGCTGCTGCTCTGTTGCTCGCTCCAGGCTTCAAGCATCCCGACTAGGCGCAGGGCTTTGAGTTGTTCAACGGTCGATGAGTTCATCATGAGGATTCATCCGATTAGGAATAGTTAGGAATAGTACTGAGCACCCCGGAGGTTTGCATGTTCAACAACCGGAACGACTAGATTGTCATCAGCTAAGGGTTCTTTGTCCAACTGGGTTTGCAGCATGGAGCGGATGCGACGCAAGCTGACGATGCCAAACACATTCGCCCGATGACAAGCAGCTTCCAACCGTGCCGTGCCATACTGCGTTGCTAGAGACTGTAAACCTCGCACGGTGTGGAACGCCTGCTCTTCATGGTCTTTGCGTTCAAACATTGCCTCCACCTGGCTTGTTGTCTGCATGCCCACCTGTTGCGCCCAGGCTAAAAAGCGTTCTTTGGACTGGCGCTTGTATGCCCAATGTTCAGG
>DBGGTD010000252.1:0-3063 GCA_051162585.1 Elainellaceae cyanobacterium | reverse complement strand
TTAGAACCTCAATGATGATGTTTCAAACGTCGCAGTCGTTTAGCGATCGCTGGGCGTCGTTTAGTAATTGCTGAATACTAAATGCCAAATGCTGATTGCTAAATACTGAGAGGATGTTTGAAAAGGGTCTGGCGGTTATAGACGCTTGCGGCTTCTCGCAGAGTAAACCGCGACTACAAAAACAAAGTCCGCGTAGGCGGACTCCAGCAAAATCAAAGGTTTTGAAACCTGCGAAGGCAGGTTTTGTCCGTATAGCCTGCGACTTCAGTCGCCAAGGAGTAAGACTTTTAAAACATCCTCTGAACTCGAGCCGACAAACACACCGAAGGTTGTGCACGTCAACGACCCGCTAAAATTTAAGATACGGTTCTCCAAGCTTTTCAATTACCATGACTGTGCAAACGCCTGTCGAATTTCAAGACTATTTTGATGTCGTTGTGGTCGGTGCCGGACATTCTGGCTGTGAAGCAGCACTTGCATCCGCTCGTCTTGGCTGCCGCACCTTGATGCTGACCCTCAACCTCGACAAAATTGCATGGCAACCCTGCAACCCGGCAGTTGGGGCTCCTGCCAAGTCGCAGTTGACCCATGAGGTCGATGCGTTGGGGGGCGAAATCGGCAAAATGGCTGATCGCACTTACCTCCAAAAGCGAGTGCTGAATCTGTCGCGAGGTCCGGCAGTGTGGGCGTTACGCGCACAGACAGACAAGCGAGAATATTCGCGAGTTATGCGCGGCATCGTCGAGAACCAAGAAAATCTGGTGGTTCGCGAGGCGATGGCAACGGATTTAGTTCTCGGCAAAAATGATGAAATCATTGGCGTTCAAACCTATTTTGGCGTGGCGTTTGAATGTAAAGCCGTAATTCTGACGACAGGAACGTTTCTTGGTGGCATCATTTGGGTAGGCAACAAGTCTATGCCCGCCGGACGAGCCGGAGAGTTTGCGGCCATTGGGCTCACCGAAACGCTGAATCGCATGGGGTTTGAAACCGGACGACTGAAGACCGGAACGCCAGCACGAGTTGATAAACGCACGGTTGACTACAGCAAGCTAGAGCCGCAACCGCCTGATGATGACGTCCGCTGGTTTAGCTTCGATCCAGACGTGTGGGTCGAACGCGAGCAGATGAATTGCTACCTGACTCGCACAACCGCAGAAACGCATCGATTGATTCGAGATAATCTGCATCTGTCTCCCGTATATGGGGGATGGGTTGATGCAAAGGGTCCGCGCTATTGCCCCAGCATCGAAGACAAGATTGTGCGATTTGCCGATAAAGAATCGCATCAAATTTTTATTGAGCCAGAAGGTCGAGACATTCCAGAGCTTTATATTCAAGGGTTTTCAACGGGGCTTCCTGAATCGTTGCAGCTTCAAATGTTGCGATCGCTCCCTGGGTTAGAAAACTGCCGCATGATGCGTCCAGCCTACGCGGTTGAATATGACTACTTGCCTGCGACGCAGTGTTATCCGACGTTGATGACTAAAAAAATAGAAGGGCTGTTTAGCGCTGGGCAAATTAATGGCACTACAGGGTATGAGGAAGCTGCTGCACAAGGCATCGTCGCGGGTGTTAACGCCGTTCGTCTCGTCCGAGGACAGCAAATGCTGGTCTTTCCGCGCGAGCAAAGCTACCTTGGCACCTTGATTGACGACCTGTGTACCAAAGATTTGCGAGAACCCTATCGCATGCTCACCTCACGGTCAGAATATCGGCTGCTGTTGCGTTCTGATAATGCCGATCAGCGACTCACCCCCCTTGGTCGTGAGATTGGTTTAATTGGCGATCGCCGCTGGGAGATTTTCCAGCATAAACAAGTCAACATTGCGGCTGAGAAAGAAAGGCTCTACGAAAGCCGCGTCAAAGAACATGACGAAATCGGGCAACGAATCACAGCAGATACCGGACAAAAAATTAAAGGCTCAATCACGTTGTCAGATTTGCTGCGTCGTCCAGGATTTCACTATGCCGACCTCGACCGCTATGGGTTGAGTAATCCTGATCTGAATCGAGATGAACGAGACGGGGCAGAAATCGATATCAAATATTCTGGATATATTCAGCGGCAGCAAAACCAAATTGACCAAATTGCCCGTCAAGCGAATCGCCCCCTTCCTGCTGATTTGAACTATGACACCATCGATACGCTGTCCAAAGAGTCGCGCGAAAAGCTGACCAGCATTCGTCCGCTCACAGTTGGGCAAGCCTCGCGCATTGGTGGGGTCAATCCTGCCGATGTCAACGCCCTGCTTGTGTATTTAGAAATTCGGGAACGGCAGAAAAGTACTCCGTCAGGCCTGACCTCTAGCGCAGCGTTGAGTTCCCAATAGCCTTCTATATAGCAATCCCAGATGGTAACTTGCTAGAAATATCCAATTACAGCCTTAGCCAGTAGTACTAACCTATGCAAATTCAGGTGCAGACCTTCACCGTTCATAAACGGTTTGCCCTCACCATCAGTCGTGGAACGAGCAGTGAAAGTACCAATATTTGGCTGCGACTCGAACACGATGGCATCGAGGGATGGGGAGAAGCCTCTCCGTTTTCAGTCGGAAGCCCACCCCAAACCCCTGAGGCGATCGCCACGAGTCTCACGCAGCTTGCGCCGCAGTTAAAATCTCTCACCCCCTATGATCAGCAGCCGCTTGACGATTTACTAAACCATCAGTCAATTCCGTCGGCTGCACGAGCTGCTCTAGATTTAGCCGTTCACGATTGGATCGGTAAACGGCTGAATGTGCCACTTTGGAAACTCTGGGGGGGCGATCGCGATCGCATCGTACCAACCTCCGTCACCGTTGGCATTAGCTCACCCGAAGCCGCTCAAGCGCGAATGAGTCACTGGCTACAGTCTACGGATGTGCAAGCCGTTAAGGTGAAACTGGGCAATCCAGCGGGTATTGAAGCCGATCAGTCTATGTTGAAAGCCGTACAGGCGATCGCGCCGACCCAGGCAAAATTCAGCATTGACGCGAATGGGGGGTGGAGTTTGGATGATGCGCTGACCATGAGCCATTGGTTAGCCGATCAAGGAATCACCTATATCGAACAGCCTTTACC
>DBGGTD010000251.1:0-2296 GCA_051162585.1 Elainellaceae cyanobacterium | reverse complement strand
AATCGAATGGGCAGTCTCAGTTAAAAGTTGTAGGGGCGATAACACGCGACCAATTGCCAGCCACGCCAAGAATGAGGCAACCAAAAATACAGTGACAATCACCCACGCAGCAACCCATACCGCCTGATCAATCTCCATCCACTGATTGCTGAGCGAGTGAGCTACGACAAATACGCCCCGATTCGTACCGAGTGTTTGCAACGGATATGCCAGATAAATAATGGTTTCTGACGAAGTTACTTTTTGGTCTTGGTGGGGGCTTTCGATTTGTGCCAGGGTGCGTAGCAAGGCTGAATCCCCGCTGAGCACTTCAGGTAAGGCAAGCGGACTCGTTTGATAGACGTCTCCGTTGAGCAGTGCAATCAAAAATTCATCATTTTCTGGAACGTTGCGCGACAAAAACACATCAAAAATGGATGCGACATCATCTCCAAATGGTTGCCCTGTCTCTGGATCTTGACCTTCCACTAGCCGCTGAATTTCTTCGACTTCTTGCTTGAGCGATCGCTGCACCCGTTCAAGCAGTTGAGCAAACAAGATTTGACGAATTGTAAAAATAGAAACCACGATTGATACGGAAATCAGCACTACTAACCAAGCCAGGATTTGGGTACGTGCGCTAAATAGGAGGCTGCACCAACGTCGGTTCATAGGCGTTCAGAAAACTTGAGACGAAGTTTGAGTGATTGATTCTATCTGACACTACCGGATGATTGCCAGTTAAGGACACAAGTCAGAGCGTGGTCGGCATTATTAAAGATTAAACTGGCAGCCGGACATGATTGGGTGATGTTGCAAAGCTGCTGAATCGCAGTTTGTTTATGATAGGTGAAATTGATGCAATTTCTCAATAGCTCTATCGTGGCTTGGGCTGGAGAATAGGGGGTCAATTGAGCAGAAGTATTTGGACAATAGCGAGGAAAAAGTAAGCCTTTGAGACGCATTGGAGAAGTGCAGAGGCGATCGCCCGTCAACATGACATCGTGTTTGGCAATGGTGGCTAACTGGTTAGACGGCACGAGTGCGCCTGTATTTTCTCGAATTCTGGGTGTTTGGGGAAACGGCAATACAGTCTGATTGCATACGTCAAACGGAATCGCATCATCTGAAAGATAGCACCACCCTTGCTGGCTGAGCCGAGTGATTAAGGTGCTTTTTCCTCCTCCCCCTGGCGATGCAACAAGTATGGCACCATCCTGTGCAGCAACTGCCCCTGCATGAAACCACAGCAAATCAGGACGGGCATGAATCAAGCTTGTGACTATTTCATATTTTACGGCTTGCAATAGCCAGGGCGTATCAGCAAATGTTTTATTTAATAGAGAACTGTCTTGCAGCCGATAGCCGTGATTAAGTTGGGTGATGATTAACTGACGCGCGATCGCCATCTGAGACAAAGGCGGGACTAGCATCGCATGAAACCACTGCTTCAAAATGATGGCAATGTCGAGACTATGAGCCTCAACGATGACTTGATGCTGTTCAAATGCGATATGCAGCACAGCGCTACTCATGATTCGACGAGCAACCTCAATCGACGGAACTCCAAAACAGCCATCCAGATATCTTCGATGATTGCTTCGGGGGAGCAACCCACCTGTTGACTAATCATGACTCCCATATCTTCGAGGGTGTGCGTGCCATCACAGCAGTCCCAAATCATAGAAGACGATGGATTTAGGGCAATACCCAATTCATGATTGGAGCAATAAATGATGCGCTCGTCATCTAAGCAATAGACATCTAAGTCAGTACGGGTTTGGGGGCGATCGCTCGTTAACAATGGCAAATTATTCTGCGATGTTGTCGGTAGTGGATGCAGGTTATGCTGTGAACCTAAACGGGGGTGCTCAACCCATCTCAGGTGTTCTCCCACCAAGCGCAGAGGACGAATCAGATAGTATAAAAATGATAGAGGACGGGGCAGAACAACCCTCTGGCGATCGCGCACGTTCGGTACTAGCATTCTCCATACTCCATACTGCACTTGGTCTTGCCAGCGATCGCATACTGCTAACCGAAACCGTGTTGGAGAAAATCGGCGCGTGGGCTGAGCAGGTGTTGGAGCGAGTGTTTCAACGAATAATTTAGCAGATGGGTTAGCAGGTTTGCCAAACATATACAAGCAGGCATGCTGCATTAGTCTCGACACAGAGCGATCGCGTTGAATCAAACTATTCATCGATTCGGAAAGCGTTGCGCCCATGACATTCTTAGCAAGGGCAATGCCTAACAGCACCATTCGATAGGCATGGTTTTGCTTTGCTTGTCGTACAACTTGCTCCCAGTCTAATTG
>DBGGTD010000250.1:0-7705 GCA_051162585.1 Elainellaceae cyanobacterium | reverse complement strand
CTGCCCGCAAGAAACCCACCGACCAGAGTAATCGTCTCGCCAGGTAACGGAATGCCAGCGTTTTCTAGCAAAATACCGAGAAATATCGCGATGTAGCCGTATTCATGTGCAATTTCTTGAATCGTTTGCAGCGAGACAAATTCGATAGACATGAACAGCAGCCTTTGCAAAACTTTATAAGTCGATACTATAATTTTGTCTTATCTGAAGAAAGGCTGTCAATTGCTAAGCCTGAGCATTCAATAAAAATTCGCTGAGAAAACAATTTAGCTGAATATTCGGCACCTGTTTGATTGACAAATCATTGGTGTGTGGCGGTTATAGTCCTACGGACTTAGGTTTGTGTGGTGAGCCCCCGCGGCGCGGGGCTCACCACACGTTTAACGTCCTAACGCGAGAGCGTAAGGCTATAAAATCGCTACTTCACAAGCAAAACCCGCCTGAGCGGGCTCTATTTGTCAGTCAATCAGAGCCGGCATATGCTCCAGTGAACTGGCCTAGAATGACGGACTAGAGACTTGATGCGATTTAAGAGGTAAGTGCCTCTGATTGAGCAGGATCGCATATCCAAAAGGCTTGAGCCGACGAAATCGCCACATCCAAGATTGGCTGGTTGATGAGACATCGCCAGTGGCATTCAAAGAGGTCTGGAGCTTGGACTCCGATGCTGGCGATCGCAGGCGGTGCCGGGAAGGGATAAAGCCGGTCAAAGCACAGATGCTGTTGGTGGATGCCAAACTGCATCAGATAAGTTCCAGGAGTGGCATTTAGCGAACTCAAGAGGCGATACCCTAACTGATAAAGAGGTTGCCGCAACCAATCGATTAAATGAAAGGGCTGAGCAAAGCGGCAAGGTGCTTTCGAAGATGAGATGTCTGTGGGGTGACCGATCGCCTCCGCATATAGGGGCCCTTTAGCAGTCCATACGATCGGTTGCCAAAACTCGCCTGATCCTCCAACATATCCCCACTGATCATAAACGTATTGCCGAAGCGCAGAAACGTCTCGACATCTAGAGTAAAGCAATCGCCCACCAAAATCCAATGTTTCAGGGATATTCAGGGTCAGCGGACATACAATCTCATCTCCGACTATGTGAGCGCGATCGCCTAGCCAGCTAGAAGGAGTCACAACGTCAACGTGAACCGTATCGTCTACCGAATTAGACTGAGACGCAGCAGTCTCAGCTGAGGATGCTAGAGAATAGGGTGAGGTCGTAGTGGCGATCGCCTGTCGAAGCGCAGCAACCTGCTGGGTTACGTCGTCGGATGATGAGGCAAAACTGCTGTCTGGCTTATCTTCCTCATCGACAACGATGCATATCCGAACCACTATGCATCTCCAGCAAGGGTCGGCACCTTCACAGAAGCAGACCCTAGACGTGGAAAGCTGGGTAAATCAAGCTGAGCCGTCCGACGATTTCTAACTGCTAATCGATAACTCACGCTCTGCAACTCCGCATGGAGATGCCGATTTTCGCGCTGAATTCGAGCGATTCTTTCCTTAATAGGAACCATCCGCTCCGCAAATTTATCCTTGTAAACGCGCGGCAATTCCTGAACAACCTGCTCCAGCATTCGAGAGCGATCGGTAAGCTGTTGAACAGAGTTGCGCAATTGCTGAATCTCAGTATCCCGTTCGGTGATTTGCTCCTGGTAAAAAGCCACCTGTTCTTCGACATTTTTTAGTTGCTCTCGGAGCGATCGCACCTCAGACTGGTGACGCTCTGACACATCAGGGGTAGGCACGATGGCTGCGTTGCCCTTGACTAAGCTAAATAGCTCTTGCGAAAGCTGCTGAGCGAGTTGGTCGCGAAGTTGCAATTCTTCACGGAGGTGCGCATTTTCAGATTCAAGCTGAGATGAATTGGGAGTAGGCTGTCGAGTCACGTTACCGCTCCAATAAGATTGTCTTCCCAACGACGAGGAGGTGCAGCGCGGCGAGTATCTCGCCAAATAGCTGTTGCAGCTAATGTACCATCTGCAACGGCAATTGACACCTGATTCAAACCATCCTTTAAATCTCCTAATGCAAAAATTCGAGGATGAGAGGTTCGACACATAGAATCTGTCACTACATTTTTGCCATTCCACTCTAAATCTAGAGATTGCAAATATCCGCTGTAATAGTGAGATCCCATTGCCACTAAACCAGTTTCTAAGGGAATGCTGGAGCCATCGACTAGCTCAACGCCAGTCATCTCGTGATCATGACCTAAAAACTGACGAATCGGAGTTTCAATCAGCGGAAACCCATAATGACTCAACTTTTCTCGCATGTCAGCACCGACATCAACGCTTCCCTGCGTAAACACGGTGATATAAGGGGTGAACCAGTTTAAGACAAAGGCCGTATTAATTGCACCTTCCGACCCCACAAACAAGCCGCACTTCTTGTCTGCCATTTCGTAGCCGTCACAAATCATGCAGACATGCAAGTTATATCCTGCATAATCATAAACATTCTGCATGTTGTCGAGTTGGGGCAAGTTGTCAATGATGCCACTCGCTGCAATTAGATATTTGGAGCGGAAAATAGGATAGATGCTATTCTTTTTCCCAACTTTGACTTTGACAGCAAACGTCTCTCCTTCATCGGTGACATCTTCAACGAACCCATTGAGATAGTCGCCATCCAAGTCTAAGACATGGTCTTTCCCCTGCTTGAGCAAATCACGACCTGGGGTATCAGGAGGCAATCCCAAGTAATTTCTCAAGTCCTGCATCCAGAACGATCGCCCTAGCCCTTTCTCAATTACTAGGCAGGACAGGCGGTATCGCTGCAGATAGATTGCAGCTGACAATCCGCCAGCACCGCCTCCAACGATAATCACGTCATAACGATGGTCGAGACGCTGATCCAAGTTTCGCTTAGACAGTTTCATCAGTTCATCTAGGTAGCTACTGTCGGTCTGGTTTTACATTACTTATCTACTGTTATCATTATGGGGAATCTTGACCCAGGCTTGCAAAAATTGACTCTCAATCAATCTAGAAGCGACCTGAGAGAATGCTTTAGAAATGATTAGAAACGATAATGATTAGGGGCATTATTCGACTGAGATGCTATAACCTCTTGCAGTATGATTGTGCTGGTGCTGTGCTCTCTAGAGCACGTAGTGGCAGCCTAGAGAGTCAAGTGAGAGTCAAGTCAATGCCTAGTACAGCGTCAAGCGTAAAAAGTAGGTTGGGTAAAGCGCCAGTGTAACCCCATAAAATTGAGAGCGTTGGGTTTTTTCCTTCGGAGACGCTAGAGCGAACACTCTGTTCAACCCAACCTACGCCTACCCCGATTTTTAGTATTGACTAAGCACTAGTGTGCCCAATTCAATTCCTAAACAACCTCTAAACACTTGCCTCAGATGGCTCAGGCTGCACCTGACGGGGATCAAGCTTAATGGTTAGATAACGAATTACGCCATCGCTGAGTCGCATCGACCGCTCTAAAATTCCGATAGCTTCGCCTGCACTGCTATAGTTCATTTGAACGTAGATGCCTTCTTTATACCGATCGATTTCATAGGCAAGACGGCGCTTACCTCGATGTTGAGTTTCAATATTTTGTGCACCTTGTTCGCTAAGAAGGCTCTGGTATTTTTCGATTGCTTGGTCGGTTTGCTCTTCACCCAGATCAGGGCGCAAAATATACATCGTCTCGTATGCGTTCATCAAAATAATCTCCTTGTGGACAAAACGGCCTCTAGTGCAAAATTATCCCGACTAGTCAAGATTGGTCAGAACTATCAAACCGCAATCTTGTTTAATCGGCTTCGCTTTAAAGGCAAGGAATTACAATCATATACCACAGGTCAGTCAACCCACTACAGTAATCATTAATTCATAGATTATGGCGCAGCGGTATGTCCGAGTACAAACCCGAGAAGGACAACTTCATTACGGATTGCTACTTCTTGATCGTCAGGTACAGGTTTTGGATGCTCCACCTTGGCTAAAGGGACAACCCACCGATCGCGAACTTGAGCCAAACAGTTACCAACTTCTGGCCCCTTGTGCTCCTTCAAAGATCGTAGCGGTTGGGAAAAATTATTCAAAACATGCGGAAGAAATGGGTGCAGAGGTTCCAGTGGAGCCTCTGCTATTTCTCAAACCGTCCACTACGATTACAGCGGCGGGGTTGTCAATTTACTATCCTTCGCAATCTCGGCGCATTGACTATGAAGGAGAACTCGCAGTTGTGATTGGAGAGCGCTGTGTGGATTGCTCGCTGGAGGAAGCTCAGACAAAGATTTGGGGCTATACAATCGCTAACGATGTGACCGCGCGTGATCTTCAGCAAAAGGATGGACAATGGACTCGTGCCAAGGGGTTTGATACATTTTGCCCGTTAGGCCCCTGGGTTGTTCGAGAACTCAGTGCAGGAGCACGATTAGAAACATTTCTAAATAGCGATCGCGATCCAGTTCAATCGGCATCCATTGAAGATATGACGTTTTCCCCCGATTTTTTGGTGTCGTATATCAGCCAAATCATGACGCTTTTACCCGGAGATATTATCTTAACCGGCACCCCAGATGGCATTGGCCCTCTCCAAGTTGGCGATCGCGTCCGAGTTAGGGTAGAAGGCATCGGATCACTAGAAAACACGGTCGCACTGCGAAAAACCGCTCATGTGGCGATCGCCTAACGTGACAACCCAAAGGAGAGCGCTACGCTCCTACTCCATAAGCACTCCAGAAACTAGCGCACTTGCATATAGACCGCATCAGAAAGTGTCGGGATTTCGGCATAGCGCCCTATCACCGATTGCACGATTGAATACACAACGGCAATAACAGTCCCTAGAAAAATCACGTTGAATAACGTTTCCTCGATCAAACCGCCGCCCATGAAGGGTTGAAAAATGTAAATCCATACGACCCCAAACAAGCTCATGGCGATTCCGAGCATAATCGCTTGCATTGTGTTGAATCGAACGAAGTGTCGAATGCGTTCGTTTCTGACAACCAGAAAATATAAACCAAAGAAAATAATCAGCCCTCCTAAACTAATGCCTCCAAATGCAAAAAGCCCCACAAAGAGCTGATAAACGAAGATGAAGGGTTGAAGAGGAATCAACACAATCGTTAATTCGGGGAACTGTCTGAAAAAAGGAGAACCATAGAATAAAACTGCCTCGATTAACGGCAGCAAATACACTAAGCACGCAAATACTCGATCGAGCGGAGTTGTTGAACCGCGCCAGGTCATGTCATGTCCTCCTGATGTAATGAATTCATATTAGCGAGTAATTAGCGAGTGATTAGCGAGTAAAAATTACTGCGTAATGATAATGATTAGTTAGGATTCTCAATCATTTCTAACAATTAATTTGTAAGCATGCTCGATTTAGCCCTGCGCGTTACTCGATGTTGGCAACTCGAAAACCCATTTGACATTCAAACTGAGCAGGTTGGCTATCGGCAGTTTTGAGCAAGGCACGACCACATCTCAACCGTCCTCGATCCCAGCGAGGTTGACCGCTTTGATCTGCCATCAGGCAACTGTAGCAGACTTGCTGAGGAGGAAGGATTTGATCGTTCATCAAGATGACTAACATACGACACCTCTCGCAATTGCGCCTTTGTGCTAAGCCTATTGTATGTCAATCCACTTACGGCGTTGATTACAGGTCATTACGGGCATCGATGCCTGATTGAATGAGCGATTGACGTTTAACACGTTGGTAGTAAGTCGGTGGTCACAATTAACTATAAAACCCATAAAACCCTGCGCTGCCCGCGCTGCGGGCAGCGCAGGGTTTTGAACTTGGTTTTTAATTGTGCCGAGGTACTTATCAACCTAACCAATTGGGTGAAATGTTTAAGTGTTCCTTGATCCAGATTCGATGCATCGCGCATAGATAACAGAGTTATTATTAATAATTCAGGAGCAATTTTATAACTCAGGAATCCTCCGATATCCATGTGTCCTGAAAGGCAGCAACGAGACACCTGAGAGCTAGAGACTTTACAAGCTGAGAGACTTTACAAGCTGATTGATGTGCTGGGAGTTAATTTGTGACGCAGACCAACCTAGATTTTCTGACAACAGCTGATCCCGCCATTGCGGGATTGATTCAGCAAGAACTGAATCGTCAACGAGAGCATTTAGAGCTAATTGCAAGTGAGAATTTCACATCTCCGGCAGTCCTCGCTGCTCAAGGATCAGTCCTCACCAATAAATATGCAGAGGGCTTGCCTCGTAAGCGATATTATGGCGGTTGCGAATATGTTGACCGGATTGAGCAGTTGGCCATTGATCGCGCAAAAGAGTTATTTGGAGCGGCTCATGCCAACGTGCAGCCTCATTCTGGCGCACAAGCAAACTTCGCGGTTTTTCTAGCTTTACTCGATCCGGGTGACACCATCATGGGCATGGACTTGTCTCACGGCGGGCATCTCACTCACGGTTCGCCTGTTAATGTTTCTGGTAAATGGTTCAAAGTATGCCACTACGGTGTTGATGCAGAAACACAGACACTCGATTATGAACAGGTTCGTGAGCTTGCGTTGCAGCATCGTCCCAAGCTGATGATCTGTGGCTACTCGGCATATCCAAGAGTCATTGATTTTGCGAAGTTCCGGGCGATCGCTGACGAAGTGGGCGCTTATTTGCTAGCAGATGTGGCTCATATTGCAGGTCTGATTGCGAGTGGTCTGCATCCTGATCCAGTTCCCCATTGTCATGTTGTCACGACCACCACTCATAAGACCCTGAGAGGGCCAAGGGGTGGGTTAATCATGACCAACGATCTGGAACTCGGCAAGAAATTTGATAAGGGTGTTTTTCCAGGATCACAGGGTGGGCCGTTAGAGCATGTGATTGCGGCAAAAGCAGTCGCCTTTGGCGAAGCGTTGAAGCCCGAATTTAGAACATACTCTGCTCAAGTGATTGAAAATGCTAAATCCTTAGCGAGTCAGCTTGAAGCTCGTGGGCTGAAAGCCGTTTCAGGTGGAACCGATAATCATCTCGTGCTTGTTGACTTGCGTTCGATTGGCATGACTGGAAAGGTTGCCGATCAACTCGTGAGTGAAATCAATATCACTGCAAATAAAAATACGGTGCCGTTTGACCCAGAGTCTCCGTTCGTAACCAGCGGATTGCGGTTGGGGTCGCCAGCGATGACAACGCGTGGCATGGGAACAGCAGAATTCACGGAGATTGCGAATATCATTAGCGATCGCCTGCTCAATCCTGATGATGGTGAGGTTGTCCAACGGTGTCGTCAGCGCGTTAAGGCGTTGTGCGATCGCTTTCCGCTTTATCCGCATTTGGCTATTCCCCTTCCGGCGCTGGTTTAGGGCGAAGAATGTCACCTTTCCTTAAAATCCTTAAAAATCGTGTGAGCTACTCTGCTTTATCCTGATTCGCTTAGGAGACTTGAGTAAATCTCGATGGAAACAGATAAGTTGGGCTAGGTCATCTGGCTCAACTCGTCTTGTGTGTGTATAGTTGCCCAAATTAACTAGAATCGGGTTTATAACCACGCCAAATTGCGAGAAAATCTTCTTTTAGCTCTAGCTTTGAAACAGTTGTTCATGTAGACTCTGCCTGAATGGTTTTCCATCTGTACCTAGTAGGATTTCAGATGCCCGCTCAGCTTTATCATCTCGTTTCATTTCTGGCTTCTGCCATCGTCGTTTTGATTAGTACGCCACTCGTCAAACAGATTGGCTTGTCTGCTGGACGTGTTGATGAACCAAGCG